>MFEF01000007.1 GCA_001777515.1 Candidatus Doudnabacteria bacterium RIFCSPHIGHO2_01_48_18 | reverse complement strand
TTTATCTCCTCAAGTTTTTTGCCGCGGGCATATTCGGAAACGACTGACGCCGCGGCCACGGCTATCATGCACCCGCGGGCTTCATAGGACAAATTTTCAATTTTCGAATTTACAATTTTTAAATAGATCCGGATCTCATCTCCACACAGTGCGTTAATTTGTTCCGCCGTATGGGTATAGTCGGAAATCTTACCGGTATTTCGCGGATGGTGGTAGTGGTCTTTAATTGTTTCTGAATAATTTTGCTTCATAAGAAGATTGAACAACTATATGCCGATCGGCATATAGTTGTCATGCCCGACCTGATCGGGCATCCAGTCTTGCCATCGACCACGATCGGGGGCTGGATTCCCGCCTGCGCGGGAATGACAGAAGGCGCTGGGCGTAGCGGATGCCTTCTGTCAACTTATTAATGTCTTCTTTGGTATTGTAAATTGCGAGGCTGATGCGAGCAGAAGATTCGATGCCGAGTTTGTCATGCAGCGGCATAGTGCAGTGGTGGCCGGTGCGGATGGCGATGCCTCGGCTGTCGAGAATGCTGGCCAGGTCGTGCGGGGGAATGCCTTTGAGATTGAAACTAATCACCCCAATGCGATCTTTGGCATCCTGAGGGCCGTAGATTTCGAGGCTGGGAATTTTTTTCATTTGTTTGAGTGCGTAAGAGGTGAGGATGGATTCGTGATTCTGAATTGCTCTTATAGCTTTCGACCTCTCCTGGCCTGCGGCCACCCTCCCCACGCCTGGGGAGGGGAAATGCGAGAGAAAATCAATCGCGGCGCCAAGGCCGATGACCGCGGAAATATTTGCGGTTCCGGCTTCGAATTTGTGCGGGAGATCCGCCCAAGCGATATCAAGGTTTTGGCTCCCCGATCGAGTCGGGGACCGCGGCGCAAATTGCGCCTTGACTTTTTTTATCATATGCCCGCCAGTTTGATACGGAGGCATCAAATTCAGTAGTTCTTTTTTTCCATACAGCCCGCCGACCCCAGTGGGGCCGTACATTTTGTGGCCGGAGAGCACGTAGAAATCACAGTCTAATTTTTGCACGTCAATCGGAATGTGCGCGCCGGCTTGCGCTCCGTCAATGAGGACATTGGCGCCTTTGCGGTGGGCGGTTTTGATGATCTTCTCAATCGGGTTGATTGTGCCAAGAACGTTGGAAATATGGGCAATGCTGACGATTCTTGTTCTTGGGGAGATTAGGGGAATTAGGGAGGGTAATTTAAGTCGGCCATTGCCATCAATAGGAGCATATTTTATTTTCGCTCTTTTTTTCTTTGCCAGAATCTGCCAGGGGACAATGTTGGAGTGGTGCTCCATTTCGGAAAGCAAAATCTCGTCCCCAGCATGGATGTTCTCATGTCCCCAGGTCCAGACTACAAGATTGATGGCTTCCGTGGCCCCGCTCGTGAGTATTATTTCTTCACGAAACCCCGCATTTATAAACTTCTGAACTTTGTCTCGCGCTCCTTCGTACAATTCTGTTGCTTCCTGCGACAGAGTATGAATGCCGCGGTGAGTGTTGGCATTGTGCTTGCGGTAAAAATCATCCATCGCGCGCAGTACTGATTCCGGCTTCTGCGCGGTCGAGGCATTATCAAGATAGACCAGGCGTTGGCCATTAATTTTGCGTTTTAGGATCGGAAAAACCTTTTCAAACATGCGGATAGTCTAGCAGAGGATTTTGACATTTTCAATGCTTTTCGGTATACTTAAGACAGTACTTAATTATTCAATAAATCTGTACAGTAAAAGGTCTGAAACGCCTGTAGATTCTGCGATTCGTTATTTATGACTTTTCATTACTTGGCATCAAACTCGATATCTTTATCTATCCGCTAATAACGGCTGTTTCGTTTTGACCAGGTAAAATAGATTTCTTACTGCTACAGACTGCATTCATTAACATGAACAGTCTTTTTTTGTTCGCTGCGATCGCCCTCATGGCTGGCGCGGCGATCGGTTACCTGGTACGCAAGGTTCAGGTCAAAGCCAAAATCGATTCCGCGGAAAACCGCGCTGAAAAACTCCTTGACGAGGTTAGGCAAAAAGAAAAAGAAATAATCCTCTCCGCCAAAGACCAAGCCATAAAAATAACCGAAGAGGCCAAGAAACAAGAAACGGAAATCCGCCAGCAGATTTTGCGCATCGAATCGCGTCTGGAGAAAAAGGAAAACGATATCGACGCCAAATCTGCGGACATGGATAAACAGCGGCTCACCTTGGAAAAGCAAAAAGAAGAGCTCCAAAAGATTCGCGAAGAACTTTTGGCCAACCGCGACAAGCAGATCAGCGAGCTTGAGAAAGTCGCCAAACTGACAACCGCGGAAGCCAAAACCGTGCTCTTGGAGCAGACTGAGCGACAGGTCAAAGACGATATGATCGGCCTCACTCGCAAGATCGTCGAAGAGGCGCGCGAAGAAGCAGAGAAAAAAGCCCGAGACATTGTATCGCAGGCCATCGAGCGCGTGAGCGCCGAGGTCTCGAGCGAAACCACTACTACCACGGTGACTATCCCCAGCGATGAGATGAAAGGACGCATTATCGGCAAAGAAGGAAGAAATATCAAAGCTTTCGAACAAGCGCTCGGTGTTGAGGTGATTGTTGACGAATCGCCTGACACGGTTGTAATCTCCGGTTTCAACTCGGTCCGCAGATACGTGGCTAAGGTTACTTTGGAAAAGCTCATTCAGGACGGCCGCATTCATCCGGCGAAAATCGAAGAAGCATACGAGAAAGCCAAGAAAGAGGTAGGACAGATGATCAAAGAAGCGGGAGAGCAGGCCGTCTACGAGCTCGGCATTACCGCGTTTCCGCCAAAATTGATCCAGCTGATCGGCCGGCTCAAATTCCGCACATCTTACGGCCAAAACGTTTTGATGCACTCGGTGGAAATGGCCAAGATGGGAGCGATCATGGCAGAAGAGCTCGGCGCGGATCCCATGATCGTCAAGCAGGGCGCACTTCTCCACGACATCGGTAAAGCCCTCGACCAGGAAATGGAAGGTACGCACGTGGAGCTCGGCGTACAGATCGCCAAGAAATTCAATTTACCTGAAATTATCGTCAATTGCATTGCCGCGCACCACGGCGATGTGCCGCATGGCAGCATTGAGGCCGCGCTTGTTGATGCCTGCGATAATATTTCCGGAGCAAGACCTGGCGCCCGCCGGGACAGCTATGAACAATATGTAAAACGACTTGAGGAACTCGAAAACCTCACCAATTCGTTTACCGGAGTCGAGAAGAGCTATGCGATTCAAGCTGGCCGCGAGATCAGAGTCTTTGTAGAGCCAAACAAAATGGATGACTGGGCCGCTATGAAATTGGCCCGCGAGATCGCAAACAAGATTGAACAGCAGCTCAAATATCCTGGCGAGATTAAAGTGCAGGTCATAAGAGAAATGCGAGTAGTAGAATACGCAAGATAAATATGAAAATCCTTTTTTTCGGCGACATCATGGGCAAGCCCGGCCGCCAAGCAGTTGCCAAAATCTTGCCCATGCTCAAAAGAGAATACGCGCCAGATTTTGTGATCGCTAACGTTGAAAACCTGGCTCATGGCAAGGGGGTTACTCTTGCTACGATGCGGAATCTGGCAGAAGCAGGAGTAGACTTTTTCACCAGCGGCAACCATATCTATGACAAGCCAGAATATAAAGAGGTGTTTGCCGAGTTTGGAGATAGGCTGGTACGGCCGGCCAATTTCGCGCCCGAGTTTATAGGAGACGGCTACAAGATTGTCGAAATCAAAGGCGAGCCTGTCTTGATCGCTAATCTCCTGGGCGAAGTATTCATGGAAAAACAAGTTGACCAAGTGCCGCTTACTAGCCCATTTTATAAAATCAACGAGATTCTTGGTAAGGTTGGAAGCGCTGCCAAAATAAAGATTTTGGATTTTCACGCTGACGCCACCTCGGAAAAGCGCGCCATGGGTTTTTGGGTGGACGGCCGCATGTCCGCGGTTGTCGGCACTCATACGCATGTGCCCACGGCAGACGCGCAGATTTTGCCGCAGGGGACTGGATATGTGACAGACCTGGGCATGACTGGCGCGGCACATTCAGTGATTGGCGTGGCGACCGCGTCTGCTCTGGAACGGTTCCGCGAGCATGATCTGGAGCGCAAAAAAGTTGCTCTTGAGCTCCCCGAAGAAGTCAAAGGTTTTGAAGTCTCTTATGTTCTCATGGAAATTGACGAGCTTTCGGGTAAGTGCCAAAATATCATTAGTAAAGCTATTCCCAATTTGGAAATCTAATGAAACAAACTGTAGTAAAAACTAGGTCATTTTTGAACCCGGAAACGCTGCTGAGAAGCGTACCGCTCGAGCCAGACATGACGGTCGTCGATTTGGGCTGCGGCAACGGACATTATGCGGCGACTGCCGCGATGCTTGTGGGCAAAAAAGGACAAGTGCACGCTTTTGATATTTTGGAAGAGGCGCTTTCTCAGACCGCGACTTTGGCAAGGCTGCAAGGCGCCCAAAACGTGGCCACGAGGCAGTGTGATCTCGAAAAAATCGGCAGTTGCAATCTGCAGGAGCAATCTGCTGACGTGGTTGTGGTTTCGAGCATTTTGCATCAGCTCAAGAATAAAGAAAACGCGATCAGGGAGGCGTACCGGCTCCTCAAGACAGGCGGCCGCCTGCTCCTGGTGGAATGGAAAAAAGATTCGATGATCGGGCCTAAAGTCGCAGAGCGTATTGGTGAAAAAGAAATCAGAGAAATTCTGGAGCATAACGGATTTCGTCCAGCCCGCCCGCAACGCCTGAGCGCTAGCGATGGCGGGCGGGTGTCAGATTTGCCAGCCGGATCTTTTCATTACGCTCTCTTGTATACTAAATAACCATGCCATTGTTTTTACCTGACATTACCAAGCTCTGGGATAAAGTTTATTTGTTCGGACCCAACCCGTTCACGTTGTCCCGTTCTGATCAGATGTTTTTTTACATAGCGATTGGATTTGTTTTTTTGGGACTCGTAGCCAAAATTTTGGTTTGGCGAGCAGAAGACGGCAGCCCGAAGAAATTTTTGTTTAGCAGAGTATTTCACCTGTTTTTTACGGTCGGGCTCTTGCTTTTGTTGTGGTATGGCGCGCGCGTCGAACGCATTCCTATGATTTACACTCATTTTACCGTCCTAATACTGCTCGTGATTTGGCTAGTATGGCTGGTTTTTATCTTTCGCTATTTTTTGCGACAATATCGCCCGCAGCAGCGCGTTTTCGAAGAGGAAAAACTTAAACGCAAATATCTTGTTCGGTAAAACCCTTGTTCCTCCCAGCCTGACAGGACTGAACCTTGGGGAGGCAGGGGAAGAATGGGTCGCCTATCTTTACCAAAAACAGGGTCATGAGATTATCGCTCGAAATTACGAGATTTTTTGGAAGAAAAAAATCGGGGAGATTGATATCATTTGCCGAAAAGCCGAGACCATCATAATAGTCGAAGTCAAAACTCGGACCAGCGAACATTTTATGCCCCTTGAGGACGCGGTAAATTTTCGCAAGCAAAGCTATTTACGCAGGATGACCAAGCTGTTCTTGCAGGCCAATCCCCAGTATGAGGATTGGAATGTCCAGATCGATATCGCGACCGTGCTCATGGACGGCATTGACAATTCCGTTAAAGCTGTTAAACTAATTGAGAATGCGATAGAAGATGTTTGACTACAGTGTGGGTGACCGCACTTTTTTAATCCCTCACCTTTTCTCTGTTGTGAACAGTGAGAGAGTGAGAAAGTAATAATTGTTATATAATTTAAATCAAGTAAGTAAATCCAGCACCTTCCTGTTGGGGTATTCTGGAAGATGCTGGATAAAGAAAGGAAAAGGTGAGGGATGAATTCAGAATTTCTCACAGCGCTTAACGAAATAGCAGAAGAAAAGGGTCTTGATAAAGACGAGGTTCTCAAAATGATTGAGGCGTCTTTGGCTGCGGCATTCCGCAAAGATTATGGCGAAAAAGACCAAAATCCGGTTGTGGAGCTCGACCCAGAAACCATGGCAATGAAAATCTATGACGTTAAAACAGTGGTAGCTGAGGTCATTGATCCCCAAAAAGAAATCCTTGAAGACGACGCCAAGAAGATTAAGAAAAGCTACAAACTCGGTGACGAAATCAGAACCGATATCACGCCAAAAACCGGGACCAGTTTTGGCCGCATCGCCGCGCAGACCGCCAAACAGGTTATCATCCAAAAACTCAGAGAAGCAGAACGCAATGTAATGTTCTCAGAGTTCAAGGCCAAGGAACGTCAGCTGGTTACCGGAGTAGTACAGCGCATCGAAAAAGACACAGTGCTGATTGACCTCGGCAAAGCCACCGGCGTGCTTTTTCCATCAGAGCAGATCAAAGACGAGCAGTATAAAATCGGCGCCAGGGTTAAGGTTCTTATCCTGCATGTTGAGCCTACCCCCAAAGGTCCCAAGATCACTCTATCTCGATCACATCCGGATGTAGTCAGGCGTTTATTTGAAATCGAAGTTCCTGAGGTGTTCAACGGCGTAATCGAAATCAAAGCGATCGCCAGAGAAGCGGGTTCCCGTTCAAAAATTGCCGTGACTAGCTTGCAGGAAGGAGTTGATCCAATCGGCGCTTGCGTTGGCCAGCGGGGAACCCGCGTCCAGACAGTGATGAGTGAGTTAGGCGGCGAAAAGATAGACATTATCGAATGGAGCGAGGACTCAGTAAAATTTATTGCCAACGCTCTTTCGCCAGCCAAGATTTTGAGCGTTGATTTAAATGAAGACACAAAAGAAGCCAAGGTAGAGGTTATGGAAGACCAACTCAGCTTAGCGATCGGTAAAGCCGGACAAAATGTCAGATTGGCTGCGCGCCTTACCGGTTGGAAAATCGATATCGTCGGTCAGGATTTGAGTGGTGGTGACAGCTCCGATGACCAAGGTGTCGAACCCACGACCGAAAGTGCCGGAGAGAAACCTGAACTGGGGCAGGAGCCTGATGACAATCATGCTCCTGATCTCGCGGAAGGCGAGATGCCAACGGAAGAACAGCAGCCGGACGAGACGGCCGCCAAAGAGCAGTCCTCTGAAACTTCTTCCGAAGAAGTTTCAGAGCATCCGGAAGAGATTAAATAATTTACAATTTTTAATTCAAAACCCATGCCACTTATTCCAATGGTTATTGATAAAAGCCCGTTCGGCGAGCGGGCTTACGATATTTATTCGCGGCTCCTCAAAGAGCGGATCATTTTTCTCGGTGAGCCGGTGGATGACAATGTCGCCAACACTATCATTGCGCAGCTTTTGTTTCTGCAGGCCGAAGATCAAAAGAAAGAAATCAAAATGTATATCAACTCTCCTGGCGGATCAGTTACCGCCGCACTCGCCATTTATGACACGATGCAGTACGTAAAAAATGTCTCCACGATTTGCATTGGCCAGGCCGCTAGCGCCGCGGCAGTGCTTTTGGCCGCAGGAGAGAAAGGCAAACGATATTCGTTGCCCAACTCCCGCGTTCTGATTCATCAAGTAATGGGAGGCTCGGAAGGACAAGCCAGGGACGTGGCGATTCAGACGAAAGAAATGCTGCGCATAAAAAATCAGGTTGATAAAATTTTGTCATTTCATACCGGACAACCAGTCAAAAAAATTGAGGCTGATACGGATCGCGATTTCTTTATGACTGCGGACGAAGCAAGAAAATACGGGATCATCGACAAAATCATCTCCTAACGCAATAAAACGACTGCCGCCGCGGTCGTTTTTGTTTTTCTGCGGTTGACAAAACATCCGGTATATCGCACTATGAAATTGAAACTTGGCCGTTCGTCTGGAAAAAAATATCAAGCTCACATATTATATCGCAGCCTCTAGTCCGCAGTTCATTTCGACTGCGGGCCTATGACTTGGCAGGCAACTACCGCGAGGTCGCAGTTTTCGCCCAGCTGAAATTCCCGCTGTACATTTCAATACCCCTGATTTTTGCAATTTTGTCTTTGTTAACGGTCACGCTCAAACAAATTTGGAAAATAAAAAACAAATAATCATCGCGAGTTCTTTGCTGCTGGCGCTCACCTCAGTTTTTTTGCCCAGACCGGCCCAAGCAGCGAGCTTGTACTTCAGCCCCGCAAGCGGCAGCTTTAGTGTTGGCGCGACATTCAATGTCACAGTGCGCACAGACACGCAGGGCGCAGCAGTTAACACAACAGAAGCCAATATCGCTTATCCGAGCGAATCTCTGGAGCTGGTGCGCGTTACCGCGAGTCCGACTTTTTATCTCCAGACACCCGGTTCGCCGGCGCGAGGCAATGGCACGGCTTATTTTGGCGGTGGGTTACCCAGCCCTGGTTACACTGGCGCGAATGGCGTGGTCGGCACCATGACTTTTCGGGCGATAAAAGAAGGGGATGCTACAGTATCAATTTCCAGCGGTAAGGTTTTGCTGAATGATGGCAGTGGCACAGAGGGTTTGAACGCGACTGCTGGCGCAAGATACGCAATCACCACAGCGCCAACGCCGCAACCAACCACTGGCGGGCATGGCTCGCCCGTGGTGTCGTCTGCCACACATCCTGATCCAGGGAAATGGTATCGCGGCAAGACCGCTACTCTGTCCTGGTCGCGGCCCGAAGGCGTTTATGGGTTTAGCTTTGAGCTGGACCACGATCCTGGAACTGTCCCAGACAATATTCTGGACACGACCATAACTACCACGCGCACATACGAGGACCTCGCTGACGGGGTCTGGTATTTCCATATCAAATCTCGCGGCCAAAGTCTTGGCTCTGCTTTTGGCGAAACCGCCCATTTTCCAATCCAGATTGACACGGTCGCTCCAAAGCCGCTTGATATAAAAGTTCCTGAGCACGACAACCTTCAGGATATGCCCTCGACCTTTACTTTATATTTTGAGCACGACGACCCGAACCTAGATTATTACGAGCTCTATCTAGACGGTGTTCTCATCGCAACCATTCCGCATAATCCATTTACTTTTGAAAATCTGGCGCCTGGCCACCACTCGATAAAACTGGTCGCCTTTGACAAAGCAGGCAACAAAACAGAATCGTCTCTATCAATCGCAGTAACGCAAAAAACGCCGGCCTTGGGTTTAGATTTTTTTGACCAAACCTTTACCCTGCCCGCGTACATTTTGATTATCTTAAATTTGGTAGTGATCATTTTGCTTGCTGTGATCATTTGGCTCGTGGTCCGGCGGCGGCACAGCGGCAATAACCTGGATGAACGAATCAATGATTTGCAAAAACAAATTGACAAGAGTTTGGAGAAGACCAAGAAAGAAATCGGCCGCAAGCTGACGAAGCTGATCAAGCAATACGAAGGCCAGGTTTCCGAAGATGACCTGCAGGCCGCTGATCTCATCAAAGAAGGAATAGCTGAGGCCGAAGAAAAAATAGATACTGAGCTCTCGCGGTTATCAGAGGCCAAGCGGCAGACCCGCGGCAGCCGTTCTAAAACCAAAGATGCTGAATAGATTTCAGATCCGGGAAATGATAAACAAAAAGCCGAAATTGATCATTCAGGCTCCAGCTGGTTTTACCCTCATCGAACTTCTCGTGGTCATCTCCGTGATCGGGCTGCTGGCCAGCGTGGTGCTGGTCAGTTTGAATACTGCGCGATCCAAGGCCCGGGATGCAAAGCGCCGAGCCGATATTCGGCAGATGGGTACAGCGTTGGAGCTGTATTTTGACCAGTTCGGAGTCTACCCGGGCGATACATACAATGGTTGGGAGCCGATTTGCACGACTTCGCCGAGCAACATGGCTCCAGTAGTGAGCGCGGGCTTTATTGCCAAAATCCCTTGCGATGCCAGCAGTAACTGGTACTATTTCGATCCTGAATTTGATGTACCGGGAGGAACATCTGCCTACTGTTTGTATTCTGATCTGGAAAGCGGAGGTTCGTTTGGCGTTAAGGGAGGAAATCCTCCTGGTTGTCCGGGAACATAGTTTACGCCTGGCGCACAGTCAGTGTAAATAATTGACGATTTGAATAAATGAAAAAGTCAAAGGGCTTCACATTAATCGAACTCCTCGTGGTCATCTCCGTGATCGGGCTTTTGGCCAGCGTGATTTTGGTGAGTTTGAACTCGGCAAGAGTTAAGGCAAGGGATACTAGGCGCTTGGCTGATATAAAACAGTTCCAAACCGCCCTTGAACTCTATTATGACAAAAATGATCGATACCCTATTTCTGGAGGAGCGACATCGCCTAACAGCAATTGGAGCAACAGCGGCGATGGCAGTTGGATAACTTTGCAAACAGCCCTTAATCCGTACCTATCTAAATTGTCCATTGACCCAAAACAAAGTCCGTCTGGAACTTGGCCGGGGTCCGCAGGAGAACATGGCTACGCCTTTTATTCAAGAACCGATAGCGGTTGTGTGCAGGGACAGTGGTATATGATTGTGTATCAGCTAGAAAATGCAAAAGGACCCGACCCGGGATTAACAGCCTGCGATGGAGAATTCTATCAATATGGCGGTATCGGGAGTGACACTAATATTAAAACCATTGGTGTAAGAGTGAAATAAAATGAAACAACCATCGCTAACAGGTTTTACTCTCACCCCTCGACCCCGCTCGTCTTTCGACAGACTTTAGGACGACCTTGAGCTTGCCGAAACGGTCGCGACCTTGCGCAGCAAGGGAGGGTTTACATTAATCGAACTCCTGGTCGGGGGCAGATGGGCAAATTAAATTAAACCTGCTAAGATTACCTTACAAGTAGTAATAACCCTGCTAAAATGTATATCCATAGACAAATTGAAACTGAACTTAGGCCGTTTTTGGAACGAAAAGAAGCGGTGGCTCTGCTTGGTCCCAGGCAGGCCGGAAAGACCACCTTAATGCGGCATATTGCCGAAGAATGGGAAAAAAACGGCAAAAAAGTCAAATTTATAACATTGGAAAAGCGAAGCGATCTGGAATTGTTTCAGGATTCCATTGAGGATTTTAAATCTTTAGTTGAAGACTACGACTGCGTGATTATTGACGAGTTCCAATACGCCAAAGACGGGGGTCAGAAATTAAAATATCTGTACGACACTACTGGGATAAAATTCATAATTTCCGGTTCTTCATCTCTGGAGTTGAGATTTCAGACGGGCAAGTACATGGTGGGGAGATTATTTGATTTTAAGTTTTTGCCGTTTTCCTTCAGGGAGTTTTTATCGGTCGCGGATACCGAGCTGTTTGTCCTGCTGAATAAGCAAATCGATCCCGCCTCCTTTTTGCGTTTTCATGCCAAAAAAGGATTTGGTCCGGCCATAAATAAGAGGCTTGCCGGCAGATTGGAAGATTATATTGTTTATGGCGGTTATCCGGCAGTAGTGCTGTCAAAAACCGGCAGTGAAAAACAAAAAGTTTTGGAGAGCATTATTGAAAAATATTTATTGCGAGATATTAAAGGCCTTTTGAATTTGGCGACTGACGATGATCTGATCAGACTAAGCAAATTTTTGTCGACACAGGTTGGCGGCCTCATTAACTTTAACGAACTTTCCAACGCCTCCGGACTGAATTACAAGTCGGTTTTACAACACCTCAATATCCTGGAGCGAACTTTTATTATTGAGCTAATCCGTCCGTTTTTTACAAACCGGCGGACAGAACTGGTAAAAAACCAAAAGAACTATTTTGTCGATTTGGGTGTCAGGAATTTTTTGATTTCAGATTTCCGGCGGCTGGAAAAAAGGGACGACGCCGGTTCGGTTATGGAGAATTACGCCTATAATTTGCTCTCCCGGCTGCTGCCGTCTTCCAAAATGAAATACTGGCGCACAAAAAGCGGGGCCGAAGTTGATTTTGTGGTTGAAACGGAGGGAGGGGTCTGCCCTATAGAAGTGAAGTATGCTTCCACCAGAATAGTTGGTAAAAGCTTTTATAGTTTTATTGAAAAGTTTAAGCCCAAAGTAGGCGTAATACTGACTAAGGATTTTTGGGGAGAAGAAAAAATTGGGAAGGCAACCGTAAAATTTATTCCTTTAAGTTATTTTTAGCGAATGAATAAGCATAATCAAGGCTTCACCCTTACACCAAATTTTGGTGTGGGCTCCGCCAGGGCGGAGCGGGGGTTTACCCTTATCGAACTTCTCGTGGTCATCTCCGTGATCGGCCTGCTGGCCAGCATGATTTTGGTGAGTTTGAACTCGGCGCGAGTTAAGGCAAGGGATGCGAGAAGACTTGCAGACATGCGCCAGATCTCTACAGCTCTCGGCCTTTATTACGATAAAAATGGTTTTTATCCGCAATTAAACAGCGAGAATGACAACTCTGGCAGTTATTGCGGCGGCTGGGATACTTCTAAACGGGATGCTGACGGCGATGGTCGTTTTTTTATTCCGGCTTTGGTGACTGAAGGGTTTATGAGCAAGGTGCCCGGAGATCCGTTTGATTCACAATTAGGCCAGACCGGCTGCGGCGGCTATGATTATTATCTTTACAGTGCCGGCAGCTATGACTGCAGTGCAGCGAAGGGTGGTTTTTTTGTGTTTGGGATACGCGATATGGAGGGCGTAAGCGGCGGCAACCATCCTTCCAGTCCGGGCTGGAGATGTCCGATCAGGGATTGGTCTACAGAGTTTGAATGGGTAACGGGCGGTTATACAAAATAATATCCGCATCGCTCGTCTTTCGACAGACTTTAGGACGACCTTGAGCTTGCCGAAATGGTTGGGCTTTATCCAGCACCACTTTTCACTGATTTGATTTTTTTGGTTGTTTTCATTTGGAGCGGCAATTGTTGATTCAAATACCGCAAATTTGACAGAATTTGAGGTATTATGATACCATGTATTATATGAAATTCAAACGAAAACAACATATTTTAGAGGCATTAGTGCCAAAAAGGGTTTTGGTTATTTATGGACCAAGACGGGTTGGCAAGACTACTATGTTAAAGGACTATATAGACACTCAATCAGACAAGAGAGTCTATTTTTCAACCGGCGACGACATAGATTTGCGAAAAATAATTCAATCTGAAAGACTGAAAGAGATTCTTGATTTTGCGCGTCCTTTTGATGTTATTGCCATAGACGAAGCCCAGTTTATTCCTTCCATCGGCCTTGGCGCAAAAATGATTATAGACGCTTTTCCGGAAAAAAATATTATTCTGACCGGCTCGTCTTCGCTTGACCTGTCAAACAAAATAGGCGAACCGCTGACTGGTCGTCACTTCACTCTAACACTTTTTCCATTGTCGCAAGGGGAAATGGATGGAAGTCGTTTTGAGCTTAACACGCACCGCGAGGATTTTCTTATATACGGTTCGTATCCGGAAGTGTTGAATGAGCCTGACATAGAGCGGAAAAAGAAAATCCTTACTGAACTAGTCGCTTCATATCTTTTTAAGGACGCGCTTGCCTTGGAGGCCGTGCGTTCCCCGGATACTCTTTTGAATATAGCCAAGTGCCTTGCTTTCCAGGTTGGCAATGAAGTTTCCATAAATGAAGTTGCCCGGACAGCTAAAACCGATGCCAAGACGGCGGCTAAGTATCTGGATCTTTTGGAGAAGATGTTTATTATACGGAGAGTCAGGGGCTTCTCCCGCAACTTGAGGAACGAAATATCCAAAAAACCCAAATATTATTTTTTGGACAACGGCGTGCGCAATGCGGTGATATCGCAGTTCAATTCGCTGTCTTTACGCAACGACATCGGCGCTTTGTGGGAGAATTTTATTTTTATGGAATTGCTGAAAAAATCCGGCATAGAGGAAACCTATGACAATTATTATTTTTGGCGCACGCACACGGGCCAGGAGATAGACATTATCAAAGAAACAAACGGGGCGCTTACGGCTATTGAATGCAAATGGGCAAACTCCGCCGGAGCCACGCCCTCTTTGTGGAAAGAGGCTTATCCGCAAGCCCCCTTGCTGACGGTGCATAAAGACAACTATCTTGATATGCTGATAAAACAGCCGTGAAATCAAAAACAGGTTTTACTCTCACCCCTCGACCCCGCTCGTCTTTCGACAGACTTTAGGACGACCTTGAGCTTGCCGAAATGGTTGGGCTTTATCCAGCACCAGTTTTCCATAATATAAATATTTAAGATTGTAAAATTGCCGCTCCAAATGAAAACAATCAAAAAAATCAAATCAGTGAAAAGCGGTGCTGGATTTACATTAATCGAACTCCTCGTGGTTATTTCCGTGATCGGGCTTTTGGCCAGCATGATTTTGGTGAGTTTGAACTCGGCCCGCGAGAAAAGCCGAGTGGCGGCCGCGGCCATGACCCAGCGTCAGTTGCAGAAAGCAGTGGAGCTATATTTGGACCAGATGGGTTTTTATCCTCCTGACACTGGTCGGGGTTGGGATCCGGGTTTTGCCAAGCCGCTTCCGTATAATCTTGACACTGGTGCTGACTGCAACGTCAATTCAGGAGACTGTCCTGCGTGTGGTCATTGCCCGACTGATTGGATCACCCAGGCGCAAGCCAATTGGCGCGGTCCTTATATGGGAACCTGGCCAAGCACTCCCTGGGGAGGCAAGTATGATTATAACCATTGGGCCGCGGTTACAGATCGGTATGGTTGTCTGGTGCCTGCAGGAATATATGTCGGGGCGCAAGGCGACTATAGTAACGCAAATACGATCCCCGCGGTATCAGAACAGAGCATGCTGGACAAACAGCTTGATAATGACGGTTGCCTCAACGGAGAATCACAAATGGTTTTACACCGTTTGTAAACAATGATTTCTTCATGGCTTGGATTTTAGTGTTAAAATCTGATACAGTTTGATTATGTACCCCGTTAGAAATCACAGATTCTTAAATAATCAATAATCCTTAACCAAAACCCAATGCTCAAATTCGTTCACAAGCATCATTACAAAAAAAGCGATCATCCCGGCAAAATCATCATCACCTATTCTCTGTCCGAGATTGTCATGGGCGGGCTGCTCATCATCATGCTCACCTTCTATATCTACAACTACCTCTCTACCAACCTCAACCCCCCTGTAGCCAGCCGCGTCTATTACAACCCGCCCATCCCAGAACCCGCTAAAATCCCCGGCCTGCTCGAGCAATGATCCCCTTTTCAGCCCCCCAAAAGCCTACCCCAAAAGCGGGTACGTTTTCGGGATGACCCCGGCAAGGGGGAGGGAACCAAATCCATGACGTTAGTCAAAAGTTCCAAAGACTTCACCCTCATCCCTCGACCCCGCTCGTCTTTCGACAGACTTTAGGACGACCTTGAGCTTGCCGAAATGGTTGGGATTTATCCAGCACCAGTTTTCCATAATATAAATATTTAAGATTGTAAAATTGCCGCTCCAAATGAAAACAATCAAAAAAATCAGATCAGTGAAAAGCGGCGCTGGGTTTACATTAATCGAACTCCTCGTAGTCGACGCGATAGACTTGACAAGTATATGTAATTCATATACAATACTATTATGAGAATTTTGCCTAAACCGGTACAGTTTGAATGGGACGCGGGCAATAAAGCAAAGAGTTTGAAGAAGCACGGAATTTTTCCACAGGAATCAGAGCAGGTTTTCCGGAGCGATGATTTTATTCTATTAGGCGATAAACGGCATTCGCTTACCGAGGAAAGACAATTAATTATAGGGACGACGGATTTAGGAAGATTGTTATCTATGGTTTTTACGATCCGCGACAGGCGGGTCAGGATAATTTCCGCCAGGCCATCGTCCAAAAAAGAAAGGAAAATCTATGAAGAAACGGCTAAAAGTTCCTAAATTTAAAGATGAAGACGAAGAAAGGGCATTTTGGGATAAAACAGACTTTGGCGATTATTTTGAGGCCAAGGATTTTGAGCGGGCAATTTTCCCTAATTTAAAACCTACCGCCCATTCTATCTCCATTCGCATTCCTGACTATATGCTTTACAATGTCAAGGAGCGCGCCAATGCTATAGACATCCCATACCAGGCGCTGATGAAAAAATATATTGCGGATGGAATCCGCAGAGATTTGGCGATGGATAAGAAAAAATAAGTTTTCGGGACATTTCCTGGAAAAGAAACAAAAATGAAAAATAGATCCGGTTTCACCCCGTTCGAAATAGCCCGCCCCAAAGGCCAGAGGGCGCGATTTCTAACGGGGTTTACTCTCATCGAACTTCTCGTGGTTATTTCTATCATTGGCCTTTTGGCCAGTGTGGTGCTGGTCAGTTTGAATGCGGCGCGGGCCAAAGCCAGAGATACGAAACGCAAGGCCGATTTGGCGCAAATAGTCAAGGCATTGGAGCTGTATTATGATCAGTACGGTGTATATCCTCCTTTTCGCGCATCAAATACATGCGGTGGTGTTCGAAATGATTGGGCGACTAGTTACTGTTCTGATCCTAATTGGTTATCTACAGACTCTAATTTTTTGCAATTTTTACCTAAGCCACCCTTAGATCCTTTAAACATATTGAGCACCATTCAGCCCGGCCAAGACACTCCTTGGTGGGAAGCATATACTTACACTTATGGAGTTAGCGCTAATGGCCAGGTTTATGATCTGTTGACTTCACTGGAAAGTTCAGGAGACCGAGATCGTTGCGATTTTAAATTTTGGAAATCGCAAGCTGTTTGGTTGGACAGTATCTGCTGGTCGAGCGGCGTTTTTCCCCGCGCCGATCAAATTTATTCGGTAAAATAAACTTTATAAATGGACAAAGGGAAGACGCTCGGCGTCTTCCCTTTAAGGCGGTGCTAGTTTTTTTGCTTTGGGCTTTTCCCTTCCTCGGCCTCCGAGGCCTTTCTGTTCTTCCAGTATTGCTTCATGAAGACAGACTTGGTTTTTTTCTGGGCCGCAGTTAGATGACGGCCATTTTTCTTTGTCGGCCCGGGTGTTTGCCGTGTGAGATGCTGGGCCTTGGCCCGCTCGGATGCGACCTTACGCTGGGCAGCGGTCCATTTTCGGGTTTTGCGTTTCGCCGTAGCGGGTGAGGACGCGGGCCGTGAAGGTTGAAGGGTAGGTTTCGCCAACCGAGATAATCCTTCTCGGGTATCTGCAATTTCGTCCGTGAGACGACTCTGTTCTGCTTGAAGCCCAAGCAGTATCAGCGTAAGCTCTCTTTTTCTATCCATCTTTAATCCTCCTTTAGTTTTAGTCGAGTGATTACCTGGACGCGAGACGAGAAATCGTTAGTAATTTCGATCCCAAAATATAGCCAATTTATGAGGATTTGTCAACGGCCCGCTGGATTGCGCTTCCAAAAACTTGACAAGCCTTAAAACCTGGGCTAAAATGAATTCACCTTTATAATTAAGCATTTTGGAGATAAGCAACCGCAGCTACTCTACCTAAATAATCCGTGTGTTAGGGGGATATGGACACGCATTTGGTAAAGCGTGTTTTTTGTCGCCGAAAAAGCCTCTGTTTATAAAAGCGCACTTTGGCAACTGAATAGTGATAGGAACCCCTACACCCTTGTTCAAGGGTGAGGGGAAATACGTCAATTCCGATGATTCGGAAATCGGTTGAATGATCCGATTTCAAAAAAACATTCAAAAACGTTCAGCTCATTTATGAACTTGAACAAACTATAAGAGTTTGATCCTGGCTCAGGATGAACGCTGGCGGCGTGCCTTATACATGCAAGTCGAGGGGGTTAGACCCCCGGCGAACGGGTGAGTAATACATAGGTACTTTGCCTTGGCGGAGGATAACCAGCCGAAAGGTTGGACAATACTCCATGTGATCGCAAGATCAAAGCTTGTCCCAGCACAAAAGCGGGGATCGGCACCAAGGAATAGGCCTGTGTCCTATCAGCTAGTTGGTGAGGTAACGGCCCACCAAGGCTATGACGGGTAGCTGGTCTGAGAGGATGATCAGCCACAATGGGACTGCGACACGGCCCATACTCCTACGGGAGGCAGCAGTAGGGAATTTTGGACAATGGGGGAAACCCTGATCCAGCGACGCCGCGTGCGGGATGAAGGCCTTCGGGTTGTAAACCGCTTTTGTAGGGGAAGAATTTCTGACTGTACCCTGCGAATAAGAGGTTGCTTACTCTGTGCCAGCAGCAGCGGTAATACAGAGACCTCAAGCGTTATCCGGAATCATTGGGCGTAAAGCGTACCGATAGGTGGTTTTGTTAGTGTCTGGTTAAATTTAGGGGCTCAACTCCTAAACCGCTAGGCATACTGCAAGACTAGAGGAACAAAGAGGAAGCTGGAACGAACGGTGTAGCAGTGAAATGCGTTGATATCGTTCGGAACACCGATAGCGAAGGCAGGCTTCTGGATGTTTCCTGACACTGCTAGGACGAAAGCGTGGGGAGCGAATGGGATTAGATACCCCAGTAGTCCACGCTGTAAACGATGCTGACTAGGCACGAGAGAGTATCGACCCTCTTTCGCGCCGAAGCTAACGCGTTAAGTCAGCCGCCTGGGGAGTACGGTCGCAAGACTAAAACTCAAAGGAATTGACGGGGATCCGCACAAGCGGTGGAGCATGTGGTTTAATTCGACGATAAGCGAGGAACCTTACCTGGTTTTGACATTGCACTGCAAGCGCTAGAGATAGCGTCGCCTTCGAGGGTGTGCAACAGGTGCTGCACGGTTGTCGTCAGCTCGTGTCGTGAGATGTTGCCTTAAGTGGCAGAACGAGCGCAACCCCTGTCGTGTGTTACTTCTGTCACACGAGACTGCCAGGGTTTAACCTGGAGGAAGGTGGGGATGACGTCAAATCAGCGTGGCTCTTACAACCAGGGCTACACACGTGCTACAATGGGGTGCAACAAAGGGACGCCAAGTCGCAAGACGGAGCCAATCCCGACAAACCACCCCCCAGTTCGGATTGAGGGCTGCAACTCGCCCTCATGAAGCCGGAATCGCTAGTAACCGTGGATCAGCCTCGCCACGGTGAATACGTTCTCGGATTTTGTACACACCGCCCGTCACACCATGGAAGTGGGTAGTACCCGAAGCTTCTTTATGGAGTTAAGGTAAGACTCATGACTGGGGTGAAGTCGTAACAAGGCATCGGTAGCGGAAGCTGTCGATGGATCACCTCCTTTCTAAGGAGATTAATCGATGATCCTGTCTTTACGACAAAAGATCATCAAGGTGTGGTCGAATCTGCTTATGGCCCGCAACGCTGGGCCGGAAGCAGATCTATACGACGTATTTCACTATTCCTATCACTATTCAGAGGCCAACCTCGAGAAATAAACCGCCGCTTGGATTGTCCAAAGTTGCAGGTTAGGTCACAGATTGTGTAGTTTGGCTCCTCTCTAATTACGCGATCAGGCAAGCCAGCACCAGGAGCGCCAGCTTGTACCAGCGATTAATGCTCACGACCAGGGTTTTGTAGGAGCAGGGAGGAGCAAGAATTTCCCAGACTGACTTTTTGGTTTCAATGTTTTGTTTCTTCCAGAATAACGCCAGAGAAATGGAATCTTCAATGGAGATGGCCAACCTTCGACAGGAAGTATGATATTTCAAGGGATTTGTGGAGTTTCGTAATTCAAAGTTAATATCCATTCGCCCTGCGACAGCCGCAGGGTTTTTTGATATGATGGGGGCATGAGAGAAAGGCTAGGATACACACCGCCAGAAGAAAAGAAAGGCACCGTAGAAAGCGGGCATAAAGCGCAATGGGAAGCCTGGCAGAAAGAGGGCCGAGAACGCTTTAACGCGGCTCGCAGGGATCATGAACGAGCCAGTCAGGAATATTTAGTAAAAGCAGAACAGGCAGAAGCAGCAGAACAATTGTATCAGGTATTTCTTGACGCCAAATTTTGGCACCATCAAGAGGATATCATCAAGCAAGCAGGTCTAGCCCGCAATCAAAAAAACTTTGAGTTTTTATCACTGGTCGCGGCAAGCTCTAAAAATATTCCTCCAAATTGGGATAAAAATGAAAAATTCTATGAGGATGAAGATTATATTCGCATCAGAGGCTTTGAAGGCGAGATATTAAATAAAAAAATAAAAGAAGAGTCGCGGTGGACTGCTATCGGCTTTGACGACATGTTAAATAGCGATGATTTTATAGTCGATTACGAAGAATATCTTATCCGGATTTTGGCTCGTTCGTTTGGCCAATACCATGAAACAGAGTACCGAAATCAGGCTGAAGAGAACTTACTTTTGCTTTTAAAGCGGATAGAAACAAAAGAGGAAGAAACTATTAAGGAGTATAGAGAGTCATTTCCACCAGATGATCATCCAGAAGAGCAGATTCAAGCCCAAGACTATGTTACTGATGAATGGATGGCGCAAACATTTGGACATGCTGATATATATTTTGGCGAGACTTACGCAGACATAATACAGAGCATTGGCGAGGTAGGTTCAAAAAAATCAATCAAGCCTATTGTTGAACTGACGAGCTCAAAACCAGTAGAGTTAATTGGGGTAATGGCTCGAACACTCTCCAAACTTGCCCCGGCAGAATCTGCCAAAGCAGTGTTTTCGAAATACGGGGAAATCGTGGATCAAACAGCACAAATCACTAAATTTATTAAAGAGCAATTTAGCACAACAAATACTGAACCACGGCTTGCAGATAAAATAGCTGAAAACCTTTTGCGGCGCGGTAATGAGCTGTTGATGAGGTTTGCCAATTTGCCAGACATGCCAAGTGAGGATGTGATTCGCGATCTTGAACACATTAAGGCCGAAGTCCTGCTTTTTGCAGCCACCTTTAGAGAAGTTTCCAAACAGAAAGATTTTTCTGTAGAGGAGTTTATGACAAAATCGATAGAAATCAAAGACTCGGCGCAACTCACGGAAGAAGAAAAACAGCGTATGCTCTCTGTGTTTAAATCAAACAGAGATTTTTATCCAGATAGTTTGCGAGAGATAACTTCAGGAGAATTCAATAAAATCCTCAATGAGCCTGGGCACGAGTTTCGAATTCTAAAAAATCGTGATAACGTGATTGCATTTATAGGGGTGAATTATCGCTTGGACGGTTCAGTTTACGCGCACTCGTTTAACCTTGACCGGAACGCCAAAGGCACGTCTGTCGCAATAAACATGGTTAAATCCGGGCTGGATCAGATCGGCCGTGACCATGATGTTGAGGCTGCGGTTTACGTAAATAACCCAATTCTCGGGTATTATAAAAAATTTCTCGGTTTTAAAGTTGTCGGCGAAACAACTTATCACGGTTCCGAGGAAAAATATATCAAATTGTTGCGGCCGAAGATAGCAAAGCAGGAGCAAGCGGGAATAGCGGCTTAGCTGTCTGCCACAAAGCCCCAAACAGTTCTTTGTGCATTTTGGCGATTTGCGGGTGCTCGATGAGAATACCAATCACCGCGCCTTTATCGAGACTGAGATAAGAAACTTTGTTATCGTAAATGTACATAACCGTACTGAAAGCAGCGCCTTCTGGGATGACTCGGATCTCTGTTGTCTGACGGTCGATTTTTTTTGCCCGGACCCTGATATATGCAGAATCTATGGTCAGCATTTTTTTGTGGATCTGTTTTTGGTTTCGTTTTCCTACGTACTCTTCGTTTATTTTTGGGTAATGTTTGTTTACCGCTTCATTATCGATATATGAATAAATTTCCGTAGCCGCAGTTAGTGAATCGGCCAGAATTTTTTGAATTCCCTCCAGGCCCTCGTAAAATTTTACCCCTGGCTTGCCGGACACCAGGTTGAAATCTGAAACCAGGCCGGAGAGCACGCTGTCCAGCGCGGTTTGGGCTTGCCGGGCTGCTTCGGTTTTTTTCTCGGCAAATTCTTTCAGCTTGAGGGGGTGGGCCGGTTCGAACACGGACACTTTGCCGACCTCATCTTTTTTGGTGGCCAGACCTGCGGCAATCAGCTCGTCCAGGATTTTGTAGACCAGGGAACGCTTGTACGGCGAATTTTGGGCGATTTTGCGGGCAGGGGACGGGCCGAGTTTCAATAGAGCTTCATACACTGACGCTTGCTCTTTCGATAAACCTGCTTGAATTAGAGGTTGTTCGTACATGGGGGGAAAGTATTAAGGGATGAATTTCGTGTATTTTCCCTCCCCTTGATGGGGAGGGATTGAGGGAGGGGTGACAAAAAGCTTATACTCACCCCCACCTAACCTCCCCCCTCAAGGGGGAGGAAACACCACGGTTTAGCCTTTCTACGGGTATTATACTCCTCTTTAAGATATTTGTCAAAAAACTATAACAAAAAAGTGGCTCAAAATGGCCATTTTTTTGTCTTGTGTTAGCCAATTTTTTAAAACATGCCACACAGCATTGACATTTTGCTGATTTTGGTATATCATGTGTTGTTAAGCTCAAAAAAGCCTAACAAGCACCTTTTCAAAGACATATGGCAAACCAAGCTTTCTGAGGAGAAAGGCATTGGGATAAACAATAACTATTAGATAAGGCTCTCCTCAAACCGAGGAGAGCCTGTTTGTTGGAAAGGGTTGTGTAGAGGTAAATCTAGGCAGCAGGGATAAATACAGGTTTAGCCTTAAATACTCCTAGCAAGAATCCTCTATACAATTCTCTCCGACACGGACGCGGACAGTCGCGGACATAAAATACTCGCAGACTGACGCGGACGGAATATATGAATCCTTCCGGCGAACAATTAAGTCCAGGAGGCGGATCGAAAAGATCATAAGAGTAATGAATGAGTCGAAGAGTGTTCTTTAAACCAAGTGTCTATGTTTCCCTGATCTATTCCCTCCCACTTGTGGGGAGGACTAAGGGAGGGGGAATCAGACCAAATACTCAAAGTTAAATGGACTACGCAAGCTGTCGATCGAGGAGATAGGACGGCGGAAACAAGGTTAACTTTCTAAATCCAAAGCGAGAGCATACGAACATCAAAATTTGTCTTTGCGAGGGTACGCCCGAAGCAATCTCAAATTTTGACCGAAACAATCGCCAAGGGACTATCGAGCTGAAGAGCTCACGATAGTAAAGAGTGCAACTGTTCTGATGATTTTGTAAAAGCCCTCTACAGGAGAGCATCCCAGTAGTAGAAACTTTGTTTCACTACGGGGTAAAAGGCCTGAACAAAATTATCAGGATAACGAGTCATCAGGACAGTACAGTCTTTATTATAAAG
>MFEF01000006.1 GCA_001777515.1 Candidatus Doudnabacteria bacterium RIFCSPHIGHO2_01_48_18 | reverse complement strand
TCCTCCTTCGACAAACTCTTAAATTAATCACCAGCCGCTCTGCCGACTTGTCGGCAAACCCAAAACCACCAGACCTTAGTCTGGTGGTCGGTTATTTCGACCCTAACTCTTGTTTCTGCTGTCCTTGACTTAAGTTGACTTAATTACAGCCGTTGATATATTTAAGGTGATTGATAATTTTATAAAATATATGCCTAACAAACAGGCGTTGTTGATGAAGAGCCTCGCATTATTTTCGGTTTTTTGCCTCATTGTAAGTGCAGTGATTCCTGTAAGCGTAGTTTTTGCACAGGAACTTTCTGTAGAAACAGATCCTGTTGACGATAATAATGTAGAAATTAATCCTGGTACCGGCCAGGATGTTTTATTGCCCAAAGGACCACCTGATTTAGGTGAATCGGAATCTGGTGGCGAGATGATGTCACTGCTAGGTGGTGGTGCCAGCTTTGCCAATAACTTTGTTGGCCCTGACAACGCAGGTCTGAGTCCAAGAAACAGTGGGGATTTCGGAGTAGATGAACTCACTGGCGCCTTCAGTTACAGCTATCCCATCAAATTGCCACCGGGAAGAGGCGGGCTACAACCTGATTTGGCTTTGCAATATAACCACCAGCTCAAAAATGTTGGCTCGATGACCGGATATAGCTGGCATCTAAACATTCCCTATGTACAGAGGGATAATCGCTTTGGCGTAGATGAGATTTACAGCCATAACAGCTTTTTGCTCAGTCTAAATGGTGGTTCGGAACTAGTGCCGATTTCAGTCAATGGTAGCGGGCAGGGAACTTATGGCAAGCGGATTGAAAATGACTTCTCCAAGATTGAGCTTACGACCCAAAACAAATGGCTTGTAACAGACAAATTCGGCACGCTTTATACTTTTGGTACATCTACTTCTACCCGCGTAGTCAACCCTACAGATTCGACTAAGATCTTTAAATGGATGCTTGAGGAGGTTAGGGACACCAATGACAATTTTATCCGTTATGAGTATTACAAAGATTCAAATCAAATATATCCAAAAAAGATTTTCTATACTGGACACGCATCTACTGATGGCGTTTTTGTTATCGAATTTAAACCGTTTGACGGCTCACCAACGGAGAACAACGTTGTAACCACATCCTACGAGTCAGGCTTCGAGGTCAAGACTAAGTTTCTCCTTGATTCAATTGACGTAAAAATTGACGGAACTCTCAAGATCTCCCATGACCTTCAATACACGCAATCGCACGACGAAAAGAAATTTTTGCTATCAAACATTGTCCCCAAATTTTATGACGGAGCTACTCCTCACACCAAAGATGAATTGAATTTTGATTACAGTAGTGCGACAACAACATATCATTTAGTAGCAGATCCGGATTATTATGACTTGCCTTACGCGCTCGATGATGACCCCGGGTCCACGCTTCAGAGTGATGTGTTTTTAGATTTTGACAGTGACAGTTTGACTGACTATGCGCGGGTTATATGTGAAACTGATGGTGATATAGAGATTGAAGCCTGGACCAATGATGGCGTTGACGGCTGGGCGACATCTACTCCGTATTCCTTGTCTCTCAACTCTGCGTACAGCTGCGATACCTCGGGCGGCACCTTCAACACCATGCCTGTCGCATTCGCAAATCTCAATGGTGATCACCTGGTAGACATGCTAATTGACGATGATTTTTTCTATATTAATACCGGGACAACGTGGCAACAAACCACTTCAACATTGCCGGTGGATTTGCAGGACAGTACAGCTAGTGGGCAACCACCTGCGGATCAAGTAATTTTCCGCGATATGAACGGTGACGGTTATGATGATTTGATACTCAATTCACATCCAAACAATCATGAAGCAGCAATAGAGGTTTATATTCGCGACGAATCAACCGGTGACTGGGATCCGGATAATGATTATGACCTCTCGGTTGATATGAACAATTCAGATTGTCTGGTCAACGGTGGTGATCCATTTGCCTATACTGACATTAACTCTGACGGCCTGCCAGACATTTTCTATAATTACAACTGTACAGCAGTCAATCCTGCCCAAATTGATGACAAGTATTATCTCAACACCGGAAATGGTTTTGTTGAAACTGCGCAGTATGGACCTACGGCTGTTATCAGCAGCTATTCCAGCGGTGCCTCGGTAGAGAAGAACATCCATTATTTCAGTGATTTCAATAAAGATGGTGCTTACGATTATGGAGTTTTTGAGCGCGTTAACAACGGCGGTTCGAACAGAGCAATAATGAGTTTGTTTAGTGTGGTTTTCGACACTGGTTTGGACGGACCAGGCTATTCAGATGCTGATGTTCCAATCGCAATTGCTGATATTAATGGGGATCAAATCCAGGATGTGGTTTACTATACAGGTGGAGAGCTTTATCTGTATTTAGGGAAATCAACGAAGCCTGATGTGTTAAGGAAAATTAACTTTCAGTCTGGCGCTAATACCTATATTTATTACGGTTATTCTGGCAGTGAAAAAGATGGTTCTGGAAACCTGGAAAATCCAGATCTGCCATTCAATATACATGTAGTTAAAGAGGTGGTAAGCGACAACGGCAGTGGACTGTATCAAGGCACCAGGTATTCTTATAGAGATGGAAAGTCGATAAGCTATCTTTCAGATAGTATCAAAGATGTTTATGGTTTTGCTGAGGTAGAAAAGCGTATCGGAAAAGCCATGCCAGATATCGATTTTGGGACCGGAGCTGATGGCGCGTTTACCTCCAGCGGCAATACCACCTGGACATCGGATAAAAATTTCACTTCATTAACTATCCAGTCCGGGCATACCATTACTGTAGAGCCTGGTGTGGTGATCAAAGTCCAGGGCAATGCGCAAATCAGCGGGACCTTGTATGCCAAGGGTCAGGGATATGCGGGAGGATGGGTGGATGGTGGAGTAGGTGAGCGTGGGGACGGTCCGGGCGGCGGGGGAGGCGGTGTCACTATTACTTCGAGTTCGTCGAGCGGAGGAGGAGGCGCGGGTCATGGAGCAACTGCCCAGGATGGCGAGGGCTGCCAGCCTGGATATTGCGATGGTGGAAAGGCTTATGGAAACGAGCTGCTGGAAAACATCGACAAAGGTTCGGGAGGGGGCGGAACAGCACCGCGAGGCGCCGCGGAAGGGGCTTCTGGAGGCGCGGGTGGTGGGATAATCCGCCTTTATGCAAACAGCCTCACGGTCAGTGGCTCCATAAATGCTGATGGCGATGACGGGAACGATGGGAATGCTGCCAGTGGCGACTATTATACCGGCGGTGCGGGAGGAGGATCCGGGGGCACGATCTTCATCAAATCCTTCGAGTCTGCTGCGCTGGGGTCAAATCTAGTGCACGCGCTAGCCGGTGCGGGAGGAGAGGGGGTTTATGACGGAGGAGACGGCGCTATTGGCCGGATTCGTATTGAATCACAGTCTATCACTGGCACGACGAACCCGACGTATTTCAGCGTTGGTGATTTTGACTATTCAATTGAAAATACGACAGAAGATGACGATCTGAAGAAAACAATCAATCTTTATCATCTAGCGGCTGACGCTGGAAGGTATCTTCATGGTCAGCTCAAACAAACAAAGAAATACGATGCAGAGGATACTCTATTAGCGGTAAGCTTCAATCACTGGGACGAGGATGATTTAGGTAATTCACGAAAATTTGTTTCTCTGGAGAGTAAATCAGACACCGACCTTACCGATACGCAGGTTTCGACCGCGACAGAATACACTTACGATGCTTACGGCAATGTGTTGACGGAAGAGAAGCTTGGCAAAGTCACGGTCAATACTTCCACAGGGGAAATAACAAACATCCTTTCAGGAGATGAAAGAACCATTACCTATGAATATGCCAGTGATTCGACAAAGCATATTCGTGCATTTCCTAAAACGGAGACGGTAAGCTCTGGCGGAGATAGCAGAGAGAAAGATTTTTACTTTGACGGCGTTGCGCATGGTGAAATAGACTACGGAAACCTCACCCGCGAATATTTTATTGTCGACGATGTTGAAATCAACAGGACATACAACAGCCGTGGGCTACTGATCACAGAGATTGATCCCAATTCAAGCACTTCCACTATCGATTACGATGAAGATTTCATGTACCCTGCAGAGGCGACGAACCCCCTTAATCAAACTACATTCACAAGTTTTAATTTCCTTAATGGGGAAGTTGCAACCTCGACAGATCCAAACGGTTTTGTCACAAAAAATTCTTTTGATGCCTTTGGCCGCGTCATCGAAACAAAAATCAGCGATCCAGAGAATCCGTCACAGTTAGTTACCAGCAAAACCATAACTTATGATGATGATAGTTCTCCGAGATTCAGGGAAATAACCACTCATCTGACTGCGTCAACGACTATAGTGTCCCGTGAATTCAAAAATGGCTTAGATCAACTCGTTCAGACAAAGACTGAAATGGAAGATGGTGATTACGCAACAGTTGATTTTACCTACGATCCTTTTGGAAGACTGACTCGACAGTCGCTTCCATATTTTACTGCAACCACAACTTATACAGAGGCTGATCTTGATGTACCGGCCACAACCTTCGAATATGATGCCCTTGATCGGGTTGTGACGGAGACAACTTCGGTTGGCTCAACGTCTTACGAATACGATGGTTTCACCACCACGGTAACTGATCCAAATACAAATGAAAAAGATCTCACGAAAGATACCTACGGCAATTTGGTAGAGGTGAAGGAGTATAACAACGCACAAACCTATACGACAGAATATGAATACAATCCTTTTGATGAGCTGACAAAGGTAACAGACGCTTTAGGGAATGTGCGCAACTTTACTTATGATGATCTCGGCCGTCGAACAGGTGCGGAGGATCTACACGATCCCGGTGATGTTACTTTTGGCGAATGGACATATGATTACGATAAAAATGAAAATCTCACCCAATCAACAGACCCCAAGAGTCAGATCATACAGTATGCCTATGATGAGCTGAACAGAGTGGAAACAGAAAACTATACTGGCCAAGGTGGTACAGAGGTTACTTATACTTATGATAGCTGTACCTATGGTGAAACAAGGCTATGTTCAGCTGCTTCCCCAGACTCTGATACTGATTACGAGTACAATATTTTGGGTCTTGTGGCAGAAGAAACCAGGAATATCGACTCCGTAAATTATGTCACCGAATATGTTTACGATCGCCAAGGAAACCTGACAAATATTGTCTATCCAGATAATTCAGAGGTGAAATACGTTTACAACGCTGCAGGACAACTGGAAAAAATCCAACAAAAAGAATCAGGCGGCGCATTTGCGGACGTAGTTGTTGATTTCGATTATGGACCTCATGGGAAAGTTATTTTCCAGGAGAATGCAAACTGCACAGAAACGACAAATACCTACGATGAGGATGAGCTCTATCGCCTCAGAAACAGGCTTACCGTAAATGCTTGTGCCGAAGAAATGGGCGGTCTTTCGCAAGAAGAAATGTTCTCTATAATGGCTGACATCGAACCAACAGATGAAAAATCTCCAGCAGAGCAAGTTGCCGAAGAAATACAGAGCCCCGAAAAAGAAACTCTCGCGCCCGAAGAAGCTCGGGTAATTGAACCAACCGAAGAAATCGAACAGCCAACAGAGGTAACCCTGCCAGGTATTCCGATTAACAAACAGCTCATAGGCCAGTCCGACGCTGAAAAAGCCAGAATCAAAGGCGCGGAAATTGCCAAGATAAAGAAAGTTTCCAAGACCCAAAGGAAAGACTACGCCATTGAAATTGTCGGTATGAACCCGATAGACAAGGGGGTTGAGCTGTTCGTCAGAGCCTGGGACAGCAAAGGCGAGCAGATCGGCTTTGGCCGAGACGGCACAGTAGATATTGAAAGATTCAGAATCTACAATCCCCCAATCCTGGTTTCTGATCCTAATGGAGACATCATCCACACGTGGACGGATAAGGACGGTCAAACGCGGGAGCGCAGACTGCGTGAGGATTTAGAGGAAGCCGTGCTTCAAGTCATTGAGCACAACCTTTCGGTGATGAAGAACATTCACGATGGCTCTAAAATCGTGAAAGGGAAGAGGGGAAATACGGTTACTACTGCATATCCCACCATTGACGATTTTACGAGACAGAACTACACGCTAGGCAGCGGCGTATCATGGGCAACTATTGTTGCTGACGCAGGGAATCAAGTATGGAATAATGCAGATGACGCGCTAGAAGTTTTAATGATTCGATCTGATAGCACTACCAACAACTGGCGACAAATCTCCAGGTCTATTCTTCTTTTTGACACTTCTGTTATCGGTTCAGATACGATTGACAGCGCCATTTTTTCTTTAGCCTCGGTTGCTGACAAGCTTGACCAAGGCGGAATCACCCCGAACCTTAATGTATATTCTGCTGCCCCTGCTGCTACGAGCACCATCGTCGCCGGTGATTATGATTCCTTAGGCTCAACACCGTTTGCTAACGCCATCGCTTTTGGCGATTTACCCAATATTGACGGAACTTACGCCAATTGGACTTTTAACGCTACAGGGATTGCAGCGATAGATAAAAACGGAATCAGCAAATTTGGAGTTCGGAACGCGAGTTATGATGTCGCCGCTTCCGCACCGAATTGGGGAAATAACCAGACTGCAAGGTGGGATGCATATGCTACGGACCATTCCGGCACCACCCAGGACCCCAAACTGGTGGTAGAGCATAGCGTGGACCTGGTGTTGTCAAATCTCACCGCCACGAACATTACCTCTACCTCCACCACTATCACCTGGAACACCAACATAGCGGCCGACAGCGAGGTAGTTTACGGCACCAGCAATCCGGTGGAAACCAGCGATCCTCTGCTCTCCGAGCAAAACTCAACGCAGACCACCAGCCACAGTATCTTCCTGACTGATCTCACGCCCGACACTACCTACTATTATTATGCCTCCTCCACTTCAGCTACTACCGGACTCTCCGCCACTTCCACCCAGCAGTCTTTTACTACTACTGATGGCAGTAGCCCAAACACCGGCTTGCAAAATCTGACGTATACCTACGATCCCGTGGGCAACATCACGAGAATCGATGATGACTCGGAAACTGACGCAGCGCGTCTTGTGACCTATACTTACGATGATCTCAACAGACTGATTTCCGCAACATCAACATCTACTCCTTCTTTCACACACAGCTACGCTTACAGTTCTATCGGAAACGCCAGCAGCACCCCTGCCGGTACTTATGTCTATGCTGGCACTGGCTATGCCAACCCCCACGCCGCCACTTCTATCGATAGCATCATCCAATCCTATGACAACAACGGCAACCTGACAGGGAACGGGACGTGGAGCTATGTATGGGATTACAATAATCGTTTAGTGCAGGCTACAAGCACCAGCGAGGACATCACCTATGCCTATGACCACACTTCTCAAAGAATCTCTGTTGACGATGGCTCTACCACAACCATCTACCCAAACAGATATTTCAACACTGATGGAACAGCTACGAAGCATATATTCGCTGGCGACCTACTCATCGCCACTATCCAAGGCACCGGTCCCACAACCACCATCAGCTATATCCACACCGATCACCTGACAGGCTCCAGCGCTGTTACAGACGAGACAGGGGACCTCATCCAGCTCCTCGACTATTACCCTTACGGAGAGCTGAGAATAGACGACTACACGACCTTTGACGAACAACGCAAATTCACAGGACATGAGTATGACAGAGACACAGGGCTCAACTATATGAATGCTCGGTACCAGAACCCTGCTACTGCTAGGTTTTTGAGTCAGGATCCGGTATTTTGGAAGATCATGGCAGGCATGGCTGATCCACAGCTTATGAATTCGTATGCTTATGCAAGAGGTAACCCATTGGCATACAATGACCCTGATGGAGAGTTCCCGTCCAGAGCTGACACTGCGAATTGGTTAAGAAATACTAGCTCAGGCATTAATAGCTTTTTCGACAAAGGACCATTTCATGGATTTGGTCTCTATGATATCGTTAATTTTGGCACTAGCTTAACAACTGACTTTGCTAACAGCATTGATCCGAATGCCGGCAATTTTGATAGGGGCTTGTCTGCGGTTGGTCTACTTACAACGGTTACTCCTGTAGGAGAGGGTACAGCTAGTGTCAAAAGCACCGCGCAAAACGTAATCAAGTCTGCAGAAAATGGTATTAAGCGCGGAGCTAATCATCCTGTAGTAAAAGAAGCTTTGGAATATGGGAAGGTACAGCATAGCTTGTTTAAAGCTGACGAAATAGGACCAACTTTCCTAAAAGAATTTCGTTTCGCCAACGGACTTCGGGCAGATGCGATAGATTTCAAAAATAAAGTTATTTATGAATTAAAGCCCGAGAATAGTCGAGCCATTCAGCAAGGCTACAATCAGTTAAGAGCGTACACAGAACAAGCAAAAAACCAATTCGGTGATACTTTTAAAGGTGTCCTTGAAACATATAAGAGGATTGTCGATTAGCATGGTAGATTTACTAACTGTAGAGGAAGACATATTCCTCAAATTCAAATCGTACTTTAAAAAAATGAGCTTCAAAAATAAACACAAGACATGGTGGAAAAGTAAAGATCAATTTATTTTGGTTTTTGATTTTCAAAAATCGAAATGGACAGATGAATATTACATTAATGTTGGTCTTGTTTTCCAAGATGATCTAAAAGTTCCAAAGACCAGCAAAGCTGATATTATGTGGAGGTTGCAAAGACAAGGTGTAGATAGGCATCGCGATCAATTTAATATAGCATCCGATAGTGATAATATAATTAGCATCTTACAGAAAGAAGTATTTGATATTTTTGATTCATTGAATACTTTAGAGCAAGTTAAGAATAAAATTTTAGAAAATAGAGATAAGTATATCATTACTGCAAAGGGTAAAGCGACTTTAGAATTAGATTAATCAAGAACCGGCTGATGAGACACATTTGTTTCGCAATGGACCTCCGGAAAATATACCCGGATGGAAAAAGGTTGTAATAGGCGCTTCGTTGGCATCAGCAGCCGTAAAAGAATTTCTTGAGCCTATAAAGCAGGCGAAGGAATTTATTGTTAATTTTGTTAAACAATCAATGGAATCTAATAAGGAGGCAGTCATGGATAAATCAAAAAGTAATCTAGACGATAAGAAAAAGTAATTTAAACACTAAATGTAACTTATGATCATATTTTCGATAATCCTTTGGATCGGACTTATTATCTCATTAACCGAATGGTATAGACGGCGGTCCCCGGAATTACGTCTGTTAACTGTCTATTTAGTGGTTCTAACCTTTCTCGATGGCATGACTTTACTCAAAGATCGGTTTATGGTTGCTTCTTCAACTTGGCTGACTTTATTAATGATAATCAAGGGGATAGTCGTATTAATAGTAGTTTATAAGGCATTTAAACTATTGAAAAAAGTGTAATTCGAATCGTGATCTCATTCTTTTGATTCCCATCCTCAAATCCTTCTCCATCCTCACCCTCGCTGTCTTCCTCATCTCGACAGCCCTGTTCCCGCTCGCCCAAGCGCAAGCCGCAGAGGATATTCAGGTTGAGCCAAACATGGCAGAAGAGCCAGCAACCCTCACTCCTCTTCTCTATGGCCTCTGGCTCACCGAAGTCTCTGAGGAATACACTGATATCCACCTCTGGTACAAAATTAATCCAGAACTCACCTCCGCCACGAGTATAGACGGCACCACCCAGACATACGATAACAATGGGAATCTCACCTCTGACAGCACCTGGAATTATGTATGGGACTATAATAATCGTTTAGTGCAGGCTACAAGCACCAGTGAGGATATTACTTTTGCTTACGATCACTCTGGAAATCGTGTTCTGATGGATGATGGAGACACAACAACAGTATATGCAAATAGGTATTTCAATACTGATGGAGAGGAGCACACAAAGCATATATTCGCAGGGGATTTGTTAGTAGCAACCATAGAAGGCACCGGTCCTACAACCACTATCAGCTATATCCACACAGACCACCTCACAGGCTCTTCTGTAGCTACCAATGCTTCCAGCACAGTCGTACAGCTCCTTGACTAC
>MFEF01000005.1 GCA_001777515.1 Candidatus Doudnabacteria bacterium RIFCSPHIGHO2_01_48_18 | reverse complement strand
GAATACCCCGCAGCTTGCTGCGGGGATGAATGGCTCAATATAGCCTTCCTGCGGGGTGCAATACCCCGACAGGAAGGTGCTGGATTTATTTAAAAATTCGAAATGGCGTTATCGAAGACATCTCTCACGAGACGCGCGGATGCATGATAGCCGTGGCCGCGGCTTCGGTTGTTTCCGAATATGCGAAAGGTAAATCATTGAATAAAAATAAATGAGCTTGACGCACATCACGTCGCCAAGCTCCTCAAGGTTTCCGTCAGCCCCGCCCGCAAGTCCTGTGCCATGCTGATTTTGTCAGCGCTGAAAACTCTTTAATGCCGACTCTTCGGTCTCATATACATCAAAGACCGTAAGCATTTTCGTAGATCTGAAATGGAGCTTGGACGGGCAATTAGCCCTGCCCGCGCCAGCTGTGCTACCCTGTTTTTAGAAGCAATCACGAAACCCAATTAAGGAGGTAAGTATGGCAATCACGTCTATGCATATTCTGATTCACGAACTGGCGAGGGCGTGCGAGAGACTTTCGGAAGCTAAAACAAACGAAGCGATCACGCTCGGCGAAAGGCACGCGGTTTTGGCGGAAATGGCAGAACATCTGGCGAAGTGGGGGTCCGAACTACCTGCCGACGACCGGACAAGGCTGGCAACAAGCGTCTCCGCGCTCATCAATCGGTGGGAAGCAAGCGATTACGTCTTGGATCAATTAATCCAAATACGAGACGAGCTGAAGCGCCAGCCAGCGCAAGTAACATAAACCAAAAGGGTCGGCACTGCCGACCCTTGATCTTTTTTCAACGGCTGCACATTTCGGATTTTTTTATCCAGCACCTTCCAGAATACCCCGCAGCTTGCTGCGGGGATGAATGGCTCAATATAGCCTTCCTGCGGGGTGCAATACCCCGACAGGAAGGTGCTGGATTTATTCTTTCAAATATATAGCATAATCCCTATTCCCAACTGCGCCTTCGCCGCAAATTCCATCATTTATATATTCCCCTGTACTATTCAAAATTGCCCACGCCTATTGCGCCTTGTTAATTCTGAAGGCATTAAACAAAATTTAAGGACAAGTGCTGCTAAGTGGAATGGTATTATTACCAATGTACACATCATCGGCACTGTAAAGCACTCCATCTGGTCCGGCAGATTTGATGGTATCTAAAGTGCAGTTGCCGAGACCGCCTTCTCCTTCGTTTTCATCAAGGCCATAGGGACTGCCCCACGGATCGCGCGTCATTTTATCCAAACCAGAAAAACCAGAGGCGGTTTGAATAGTTGTTAGAGCGTTTACCCAATTGGTATAACAGGAATCAGTAACCGGAATGTTTCGAATATCTCGCCCGCGGCAGGCACAATCACTACACCAACTACCGGTAATAAAGGAACCCAAACGGCCTTTTTCCCCTTGGGCAGCTTGAGCGGCCTTTACGAACTGATTGAGCTCTGCCTGCGCTTTGGCGATCTTGGCTTTATCCCGCGCACTGTTCAGCGACACCAAAACCACGCTCGCCAACAGGCCGATGATGGAGATGACCACCAGGAGTTCGATTAATGTGAATCCTTTTTGTTTCATAGCTCCCGAGAATTGACTCTATCCTGATTCTACCCCCCCACAACTAAAAGTCAATTGAAAAGCCCGCGCCAAGTCAACGGTTCACACAGCATTTGAGCCCTTGAGGCAACAAAAAAACTCGGAGTTGAGAATATTTCCAAACTTCTAGAAGTCACAATCAGTCCAGCAAGGGAACAGTGTGCCTTAATTTTTACCAAAGCACTGTCGAGGTAATTTCTACTTTATAAAAAAATACTGATTAGCTTGCGTGGGTTCCAAATTGATTCTGATAAAATGACGGCCTTCGGCAAATTGCGTATTGCAAGCTGACCCCTCGGTGCAAATATAGTAAATGTATTGGGCACCTGCATCATTAATGGGATCACGCGGCAATCGAGACATATAACTACTAAGTGCGGTAGGCAAACATTGCCCCGTGTCAAAATCAGTGCCAATACTTATCACTGCCCCGCACCCCACCATGCCTTGACTGTCAGCCAGATACAAATGAAGCGCATTGACAATTTGATGAGCGTCAGCAAGACGTCGCGCATTTCGGGCTTTCTGGCGAGCGGTATTCAATGAAACTAACACGATGCTCGCCATAAGTCCGATAACACTAACCACTACCAAGAGCTCAATAAGGGTGAAGCCTTTTTGTTTCATATTTCCATTTTTACAGTATAACAAAAACCCGCCTGTTGGCGAATTTTGAGCTATTTCTTATTCATGTCTCGGACTTTGGCTTCCTGTCCTTCTCTGGTGTAATAGAGTTTTGATTTTCTGGCTCTGGTATTCTTGACTATATCGATTTTGACAATGGTTGGAGCGTGGATTGGAAACACGCGTTCGACGCCAACGCCGGAAGCGATCTTGCGGACAGTAATGGTGGCGTTGATGCCTGAGCCATGTTTGACCGCGATAATCTGGCCATCAAACATCTGCACTCGTTCGCGGTAGTCTTTGATTTTGCCAGTTTTCTGATCAAGAATCGGCTCTTTGATTTTCTGATGAACGCGAACCTGCTGGCCGGAGCGGAGCTGCGGCAGATCTGTCTTGATTAATTCTTTGGAGATTTCTTTGATGTACACGCTAGTTTACTACTTCTAATAATTTATCTAAAGCCTTTTGTAAATCTTCGGGGAGTTTTGATTCTACCTCAAGCCACGTATTGTCCGGCAGTTTCAGTTCAAGTTTCGCAGCGTGGAGGAATTGTCGGGAAAGAATAGAACTTAATATCCGCGAGTTTGGCTTGCCGTAAAGATCGTCTCCCATGACCGGATGCTTCATGTGCGCAAAATGTACCCGAATCTGGTGAGTGCGTCCCGTATGCAATCTTACCCTAACCAAAGTGAATTCGTCAACCCCCAGGCGGTAGCTTTGAATAGGCCAGTATTCGGTCACGGATTTGCGGCCGGATTCGTGAACCCTGACCCTGCTGGATCCCTCGTGTCCGATTTTCACCAAAGGCTTATCAATCACTCCGTGTTTTTCTATGCGGCCATAGACGAGCGCTAAGTATTCTTTTGTTATATCCCTTGATTTAAACAAGTTCCGCAAAAAATCCAAACTCTGCTGATTTTTTGCCAGCGCCAAGAGTCCGGATGTCTGTTTATCGAGCCTGTGGGCAGGTGTCCACTGCGTAATGTCTTGTACGGCGAGTCCTGCTGGTTTGTTGATGATTACTATATCATCATTTTCGTATTCAATCGTCATTTCTTTTTCTTTGTCATCCCGGACTTGATCCGGGATCCATGAGTTCTGGATTCCGGCTCGGAGGCCGGAATGACACGGAAGGAGTGGGCTTTTCGCCACTCGGCAATAAGCTTATGATTTCCTGACAGCAGCACCTTGGGCACGCGGCGGTTTTTGCCGGCAATCTTGATTGCCTCTGGCCGGGTATAATGCGGGTGTTCAAGAACACCACCCACGAAAGATTCGTGGAGCACAGATTCTTCTTTGCCGACAGCACCCGGAAGCAAGCGCGTGACTGCCTCCATTACTACCATTGCAGGCACCTCGCCGCCAAACAACACATAATCGCCGATGGAAATTTCCTCGTCCGCAATGTGCGCCGCCACCCGTTCATCTATACCTTCGTAGCGACCGCAAATAAAAACAAGCTGGTTGTATTTTGACAGTCTCTTGGCCGCTGCCTGATCAAATTTTTTCCCCTTTGCCGAAAAAAGAATTATTCTGCTCTTTTTCTTTCTGCCCCCCATGCGCTGTATGCGGCTCACTGCTTTTTGAATCGGCTCGACAAGCATCAACATTCCGGCCCCGCCGCCGTAAGGCCGGCCATCCACGGTTTGGTGGTTATCGCGGGTCCATTTACGCAAATTGTGCGGTACGATTTTGATGATTTTCTTTTTGATGGCGCGCGCAACCAGAGCTTCTTTGGTGAAGCTGTCGAAGAACTTGGGGAAAATTGTGATGATATCAAAACGCATGAATCTAAAAACCCCGACCAGGGGTCGGGGTTAAAATTTTAGAGTTTGAAATCTTCCATCGCATCCGGGGCTTCTTCGGCTGCGCCGCTCGCGGCCATTGCTGACTGCGGTCTCGGGCCGCGACCCCCTTCTGGCTCAACAATCTTGAGGTTGACTCTGGCTTTATGCTTGGCACCGACAACTCTGAGCAAGGTGCGAAGAGCCTTCGCGGTCTGACCCTGGCGGCCAATCACCTGACCCATGTCTTCCGGAGACAAATGAAGGCTGATGAGGACACCCATTTCGTCAACCGTGCGATCGGTTTTCACTGCTTCCGGGTGATCAACCAGTGATTTTACGACAAATTCCACAAATTCTTGATCTTTTTCCACTTATGTATTTCCTTTGGATTAATTATTTGGTCCGCCAATTGGCGGATGAAAAGAGCTTAACAAAAAATCAACACCGCGTCAATTCGTTAAGCAGCTGCTGGGTTTTCCGGTTTGGCTTCAGCTGAAGCGACTGGTGCCGAGGCTGCTTCTGGCGCCTTTTCTTTTTTCTTTGGCTGCCAGGCCTTGATTTTTTTATCACTAATCAGTTTCTTGGCAACAAACAAATTGTGCACGGTTGGCGAGAGCTGGATGTGCTTTTCGAGCCAATATTTAACCCGGCCTTCTTTTACAGAAAACTCTTTATTGCGCGGGTTGTAGGTACCCAAAGCTTCGACCGCTTTTTTGCTCGCTGCGCGGTATTTTTCCGCCAAAACAATCCGGAAAACCGGCTGATTTTTGCGCCCAACTCTTTGGAGTCTGATAGTTAACATAACCCAAATAATACCAGAGTCGGCCGCGACAGTCAATGCCACATACATATATTTACGGGCAGATGGGAACGCCTGCGCCCCACCACCCTGGACTCACGTTCATTCCGGTTTTACAAACTCCGGAATTTTCATAGTTGACGCGCAAGCCATAACCCTGACCGCCCGTCGCCCTTACATAATAATAATCGTCCCAGCCGGACCCGAGTGAAGGATCATGAGGTGCTGCTGAAATATAAACGGGAGAAATCGTGTCTTGAAGATTACCCATAGAAGCCTGGCAATCGTTTCCGCAAGATACCGGCGGGTAACCATTGTTTGAATCATAATACAACTCAATCGCCAATTTGATTTGGTGTATATCTGATTTGCGCTTCGCATCGCGAGCTTTAACCCGAGCCGTGTTGAGAGATGTTAAAACTACTGATGCCAATAGCCCGATTATAGAAATGACCACGAGAAGCTCTATGAGGGTAAAACCTGGTAGCTTACGAGCGAGTTTAAATATGTTTATTTCTTAATATTAGATTACTTTAAATTTATCATAAACTTACCCGCACAATCTTTCAAGCCTTGGTTTATTTGTTCTTTGTCGAGTACACCGCGGCTTGTTCGAGCTTGAGGGAGATTACTTTGCTGACAGAGTCGTCGCCCATGGTTACGCCGTAGAGCGTATGCGACTGGCGCATGGTTTCGCGGTTATGCGTAATCGTGATGAACTGGGTTTTGTGAGCGAGCGTGCCGATAATTTTTCCAAACCGAATACTGTTGGCCTCGTCGAGCGCTGCATCTACCTCATCGAGCACTACAAACGGCGATGGATTCATGGAGAGTATAGAGGAGAGAAGCGCAATCGAGGTGAGAGCTCGCTCGCCGCCGGATAGCGCGGAAATACCGGCAAGTTTTTTTCCAGGCGGAGTAGCTCTGATCTCGATGCCGACGATCTCGAGTTTGCCTGCAGGTTTCTTTTCTAATTGCTCGGCTTCTTCAACCCCCTCTTCATCTCCCCCTATCGAAGCAGGGGGAGAAATCAAGGGAGACTCTCGCACGAGGGTCATCGTGGCTTTGCCGCCGGAAAACAGCATGCGGAAATATTCGGCGAATTTTTCGGAAATCTTGGTGAATGCTTCGTGAAATTCTTTTTTAATCACTTCATCAAGTTCTGCGATCACGGTTTTGAGGTCTTTTATCCCCTTCTCCAAATCCTCGGACTGCGTAGTCAGGTGCGTATATCGTTCTTCGGTTTCTTTATATTCCTGAACCAGGAGCTCATCCACGCCGCCGATCATCTCGAGCTGTTTTTTGAGCTTGCCGATTTTTTCCTGTAGATCGGAGAGGGGGTGGTTAAGGCGGTGCCCTGGCAAAAGCTTTCGAAATTCACTGCCCAGCGCGCTAGAGGCTTCCTGCTCATAGGAATCTTTGCGGGTGGCGAGCCGCGCTTGCTCCACTGCCAATTGATTTTTGGCCTCCGAGGTTTTGACCACCATTTCCTGCTTGTTTCGCAGCAATCGTTCTTTGACGAACAGCTGCTGTTTGACATCTTCTTCCTCTTTGTTGTACGCCACGAAATCCTGCTCCAGCTTGCTAATCCTGCCGAACAAGTTCTCGAGGTCAGTATTGAGCCTGGTCTCTTCTTTTTTTAGATCAGCAAGAACATGCTCGATATTTTTTGCGCTTTCTGCTCCCTCAAAAATCTGCGAGACTTCGGAAAACATCTGTTCTACCCTTGCCGCTTCTGCAGCTTCAAAATTTTTGAACAAATTCAAAAGCCGGTCGTAGGCTGCTTTGAATTTGCTCTTCAGTTTTTCAATATCAATGCTTACGTTTTTCCGGGCGTGCGCTTCTTCAGCCTTGAGCCGGCCGCGGATGTTAGCCATCTCCTCGAGAAGCTTCAGACGCTCCTTTTGCAGCACATCAAGATCAGTTTTGACTTTGCGGTAAGATTCAGAGCGCTCCTTAGAATCTTTTTCCTGCTGATCCGCGCTTTTGCTTAGGTCGCTGATTTCTTTATTCACATCCGTTATTTGTTTATCATAGGCCTCGAGCTTCTGGTTCAGCTCGCCTAGCTGATGTTCGAGTCCGCCAATGATTTGACCGTAATACTGAATCTGAAACTCTTTAAGTTCTTTTTCAATATCTTCCCGCTGCTCAAGGCGTTTGGCTTGGCGCCGCAGCGAGCGAAGACGCGGCTCAATTTCCGTGATCAGTGCTCGGGCCTGCTCGAGATTGCTTTCAGTTTGCTCGAGCTTGCGCAGGGTTCGTTCGCGCTTTTGATAGTAAGGCGTGATGCCGGCCGCTTCTTCCACCAATTCCTTGATCGCGCCAGGACCGCGCAGAATCAGCTGGTCGATCATACCCTGGCCAATCACCCAGTACGAGGTATTGCCAAAGCCCGATTTGAACAGCAGCTCTTCGATATCGAGTAACCTGACCACATTGCCATTGAGCACATATTCAGAGTTGCCATCCCGATAAACCCGGCGGCCGATCATGACTTCGTCATAGGGGGTAGCCATTTTGCCGTCACGGTTGTCAAAATAAGCCATGACTTCGGCCGCGCCAAGGCGAGATTTCTGATCGCTGCCGGCAAAAATCACATCTGCGGCTACCTTGCCTCGCAGAAGCTTCATTGACTGTTCGCCAAAAACCCACCGCAGGCTGTCCGCGATATTGGATTTACCGGAACCGTTGGGTCCGACAACGGCAGTAATGCCAGGCTCAAATTCCAAAAAGGTTTTTTTGGCGAAACTCTTGAACCCTTGTATTTCGACTTTTTTTAAATGCACCCCTCACCCTTCCAAAGAAAATTTAATTCTACCTTTGAGAGACGAAAAACCTTTTGCAAAACTTTTTAATCTCTTTTCTCTAATCAATGCGTCCTTTTTTGATTTATATGCTTCATAGTAAACTAACTCCAGAGGCCTCCAATTTTTGGTAGTCCGCACCATACCTGCGTGATGTTTCAAGATTCTTTGTTTTAAATTTTCTGTATAGAAACCGATGTAAGTTCTTTTATTTATTTTTGATCGCAGGATATAAACGTAAAACATTTGAAGAAGGGTGAGGGGTCAAAAATCTTGTTTCTGCAGAGCGTTTTTGGCAGCCTCCACCTCGCTGTCCTGTTTGGAGGGTCCGGTGCCTTCGCCAATCAAACGGTCAGAAATATAAACGCCGATCACGAAATTTTTCGCGTGATCAGGACCAGATTCGGAAATAACTTTGTAGATCGGAGTAATCGAAAGCCGTTCCTGCACGAGTTCCTGCAGCTTGGATTTCGGGTCCAGATAGGCCTGTTCATTGATGATTGCCGGCAGCTTGGTCAGTACAAAATCTTCAATAAATTTTTTTGCAGGCTCCATTCCCTGATCAAGGTAGACCGCGCCAATTAGCGCCTCCAGGGCATTTGCCAGAATCACCTGCCTGGCCCGGCCAGTGTCTTTAGCTTCGCCATGCGACAGATAAATAAAATTTTCAATGCCGATTTCCTTGGCAATGGTCGAAAGCAGCCGATAGTTTACAAGCGCGCTGCGAAAATTGGTCAGCTCCCCTTCTGGATTTGGAAAATTGCGGTACAGATATTCCGTCGCGACCAGCTCCAAAACCGCGTCACCAAGAAACTCCAGGCGCTCGTTGTGCGGCAGCCGATAAGAACGGTTCTCATTGAGGTATGACCTGTGAGTGAGAGCCGTCTTTAACAAATCCTGGTTTACGAATTTTATATTTATTTTACTTTCGAAATTGCTTTGATCCATTTGCGTTTCAAATGGCAATCTCTCGACTCCCTCTAAAGCGAAAGGCTGACATTTGTATTTAATGATAACTCGGAGGCACCCCGAAAGCTCTGAAAGAGGTTTTGGGGAAAGCGGGATCGGAACGGAAGTCGCAGCGAGCAGCTTTAGCTGTTTGCGAAGACTGAAATTCCCGGTCACGCGTGGTGCGTGATGCTGGGATCGAACCAGCGGCCCCTTCTACGTCAAAGAAGTGCTCTACCACTGAGCTAATCACGCTCGTGATGCTAACTATCGATAATTCTCAAGATGCTGGCTCCACCTCAGCGGTGAAGACTTTAGTGTCCTCGTCTGCTTTTTCTGTTTTAACCATTTCCATCACCGCCAGAACCCAGACACAGTTATTGAACACGGTCAGTCCTGCCAGCAAGATGACGACCGCGCATAGCCCAAGAAAAGCGGTGACAAAAACGAGCATATAGACGGCCCACGTGAGGCCGATTTGCGCGAAGACCAAAGAAAGAAATGCTACCGGGACACTGACCACAATTATACCAAAAGCGAGCCCAGTCATAAAGAGCAGGCTAATACCAACGAGAAATGCCCCTAAAATCAGGCTTTCTTTCAATTTATTTTGCGCGAGTCCAAACGCGAGACCAAGAGCTGCCCTGGCTTTAACTCTATAAAGCACCGCAAAGATTGGACTGTAGATGAACATATAGCCCAGCAGTATGCTAACCGGCACAAGGATGGCCATGCCGAGAAAAGTTAGAGCCACCGCGCGGCCGATCTGGCCGATTACCGCGAGATAAACCACGGGGGCGGCGATCGATATGACCAGGAGAAGGAGCAAAAACAAAACAAGGAGCTGCAGCCAAAAAATCGTGCCTGCATATTTACCGCCTTCCTTGAGCGCGGTTTTCACGCTAAATTCTTTTTTTTGATCTGAGGCCCACTGTTGCCGTCCCGCCAATTTTTGCGCAGACCAAACCACGGTGGCCTTGGAAAGCGCGGAAAAAAACAAAATGATAACAACCACGAACAGATTGGCAATCGCAAGCGGGCTATCAGCGATACTCTGTAGTTTTGATACGAATTCGCTGCTGTCAAAATCAACCAGTTCCCGCCGATCAAACGCAATATTTAGCAAAAGAAAATTTAGCCAGGTTGCCGCGCTGATGAAAATCCCGAACACCCAAAGTTGAAAATGATTACGGGTTAGTTCGTAAGCATTTCGCAAAATTGCGGCGTATGGGAAATTCATTTTAGGATAGCTCCGGGGTAGGTGGCGCTATTACTGCTGCGGGCTTTTGAATCTTTTTTGGCGGGGGGTTCGCATCAGCCATTAGCTGGACAAATTCTTCCTGCTCGATCGTTTCCTGTTTGGTCAAAACCTTCGCGATCTCATCAAGCTTGGCAGAATATTTTTTGCAGATAGCTTCCGCCACTTTATGGGCATCGGATAAAATACTAGCGATTTCTTCATCAATCTTCTGAGCGACCTTTTCAGAATAATTCCGCTGCTCGCCGATCTCCTTTCCCAAGAAAACCATTTCGTGGTGATCGCCAAAAGATATTGGCCCGATTTTCTCGCTCATACCGTACACTGTCACGAGCTTTCGCGCCAGGTTCGAAGCGACTTGGAGATCATTGGATGCCCCTGTGGTCAGATCGCCAAATACTTGCTGCTCAGCGGCATAACCGCCGAGGGCGACCGCCAGATCAGCGTAGAACTCGCTTCGCGAATGCAAATGTTTGTCCTCAACCGGCAGTTTCAAGGTATATCCTGCGGCTCTGCCGCGGGACACAATGGAAATTTTGTGCACCGGATCAGCGAATGGCAGCATAGCGGCAACGAGCGCGTGCCCTCCTTCATGGTAAGCCGCTATTTGCTTTTCTCTTACGGATAAAACCCTGCTTTTTCTCTCAGGACCCAGCATTACTTTTTCCACGGCCTCAATGAATTCTGCCTGGTCAATGACTTTTTTATTGCGGCGAGCCGCTAAAATCGCGGCCTCATTTACGAGATTGGCCAAATCCGCGCCAGAAAAACCTGGCGTACGTTCCGCGATAAGATCAACGTTCATACCAGCGACAATAGGTTTGCCGCGCAAATGCACGTTGAGGATCGCGATCCGATCCTTGATATCCGGCTGGTCAATGATCACCTGTCTATCAAAACGGCCAGGACGCAGAAGCGCAGGATCGAGAACATCTGGCCGGTTGGTAGCCGCGATCACGATCACATTAGTATCAGTATCAAAGCCGTCCATCTCTACCAAAATCTGATTGAGAGTTTGTTCACGCTCATCATGACTGCCTCCAAGCCCAGCGCCGCGCTGGCGGCCGACCGCGTCAATTTCATCAATGAAGACGATGCATGGCGCGTGCTTTTTCGCTTTGCGAAACAGATCGCGCGTACGAGCAGCGCCTACGCCCACAAACATTTCCACAAACTCTGAGCCAGACATATGAAAAAACGGAACGTTTGCCTCGCCCGCCACTGCCCTGGCCAAAAGCGTTTTGCCGCAGCCTGGCGGACCCAAAAGCAGCACGCCTTTCGGGATGCGCGCGCCAATGTTTAAAAATTTCTGCGGGTAGCGCAAAAACTCTACAACTTCTTTGAGCTCTTCTTTGGCTTCAGCTACGCCAGCGACATCCTGAAACGTCACTTTTTTCTGCGCGGCATTGTCCGTGAGCCGCGCCTGCGACTGGCCGAAAGACATGGCGCGGTTGTTTTGGCCGCCGACCTGGCGCATCAAAAAATAAATAAATCCAGCAATCAATATAAACGGCAAAAGAAACGGCAAAAGGTTGTTCACAAAGAATGTGCCGGTCGATTGCCCCTTGATCTCGATCGCGACGCGGCTTAGCGCTTCTGGTTTAACATTGAGTCTTGATAAACTCTCGGTGATGTCAGACTGGGTTTCTTTGTTGGCCACGATTTTATTGCCGTCTTTCAGGAAAACCAGCAGCTGGTTTTCCTGAACCTCGATACGCTCCACCCTGTCAGCGTTGACTTCTTCCGCGACCTTGGACAACGGAACCTCAGTAGCGTTCCGTTCATCGCTAACGGTTAAGCTAAAAACCCCCGCCAAGATCAGGAAGATAAACAGCGCTATGCCAATGTTTTTCAGAAATCGTTTCATAATTTGTTTATTGTAAAATTATACAATTTATTTTTTCATGCATCAAATGGTGATAGATTACAAATACAGGGAATAATTTATAGTATTTCTTGTTTCTTACGGGAACCCCAAAAGCTCACGCGTGGTGCCGGGGAGAGGACTTGAACCTCCACACCCTTTCGGGCGACAGCTCCTAAAGCTGTTGCGTCTGCCAGTTTCGCCACCCCG
>MFEF01000004.1 GCA_001777515.1 Candidatus Doudnabacteria bacterium RIFCSPHIGHO2_01_48_18 | reverse complement strand
CCGAAGAATGTGAAATTTTTAAGGCAGTAAGCCACTGGTCCGCCCCCGCACCTTTGCGTCTCCATAGCTCAACGGATAGAGCGCGGCCCTCCGAAGGCTGAGATCGAGGTTCAATTCCTCGTGGGGACATATGGGTGCGGGGGTCACCGAATATGAAGAAAACAAGAATATACGAAGATTTAGTTGAGATATATCCGTCTCAAAATGAAAAAACAAAGGGGTTTACGCTTATTGAACTCTTGGTGGTAATCTCCGTAATCGGATTGCTCGCGAGCGTGATTTTAATTGCCTTAAACTCGGCCCGGGTTAAAGCGCGCAATACAAAAAGACTGGCGGACATGCGACAGATTCAGACAGCGTTAGCTTTGTACTATAATGCTAATGGTCAATATCCGCTTGATTCCAACGAGGCAGGCTGTAACTGCGATTATAGCCATGTACCGAGCGGTGCATCAGATTTTCTTCCAACATTAAGTGCTTATATTACTACCAAAATAAATGATCCTTTAGAGGATAACGGCGCGCCAAATCTTAACTACAGGTATATTTCGGATGATGGCCGGACTTATATCCTGCAATTTAATATAGAACCAGCCGGCCTGGGAACAAATTGCCCTGATTTTGCACCTCCTGCAAATCCCGGCGGCGGACAATTGTGGTGTACGATTCAGGTAAGCAGCTAAAATGAAACGCATAATGGTTTTTGGGACATTTGATATTTTGCATCCCGGGCACATCAGTTTTTTGCGACAGGCGAAAAAGCTTGGTGATTTTTTGATTGTTTCTCTGGCGCGGGAAAAGTTTATCAAGCAGATAAAAGGTCATAAACCCCTGCATTCGGAAATGGAGAGAAAACTGATGCTGGAAAACCTAAAAATCGTTGATAAGGCTGTTTTAGGCTCCAGGGATGACTATATAAAGCACATAGTTTCCCAAAAACCTGATATAATCGCTTTAGGGTATGACCAAACGGTTTTTACAGAGAACTTGAAACAAAAGCTGGCAGACGCAGGGCTTAAAAAAGTGAAAGTGTTGAGACTCAAATCGTACAGATCTAGAATTTACAAAACTAATAAAATTTTAAAAAGGTTTTGATGCGCGGCCAAAAGGGGTTTACCCAGCACCAGTTTAAATTAATGCAAGTTATTAAGCGAGTAAAAGTTGTCGCAACAGATAAAACTGGTGCCGGGTTTACTTTAATAGAGTTGCTGGTTGTAATTTCAGTGATTGGCCTTTTGGCGAGCGTGATTATGGTAAGTTTGAATTCGGCCCGCGCCAAAGCGAGGGATAGTAGAAGAAAAGCTGAATTGACGCAGATTACGAGAGCTCTTGAGCTTTACTATGATACTTACGGCGGGTATCCGACATCCGCCTGGAGCAACGCTAATGCATCTGTTTCCTACGCTGTATTTAGTTCCCTTTGTAATCAAACGAATTTTACGCAGTTCATGCCTGATTGCCCCAACGACCCAAAATATCCGAACGTGAATTGCTATAATGCGGAATATGTTTACATTAGTGAATCTTTTCGAAACCCTGGCACGCTCGGGAAAGAGTACGTTTTGTATGCCACGCTTGAAGATCAGTCAACGACCAATTTAAATTCCAGCCAGTGGCCTGATAATAACATGATCAGTGTATGGCCGTGTGCCGGTTACGGGACACCAAACTATCGAATTGGAGATTTGGCAATATAGAATTTGAAAGAATCTAAAATGCGTAGCAGAAAAGGTTTTACACTCATCGAACTATTGGTTGTAATTTCAGTGATTGGCCTTTTGGCGAGCGTGATTATGGTAAGTTTGAATTCGGCCCGCGCCAAAGCCAGAGACGCCAGGCGCAGAGCAGATATAAATCAGCTTACGAAGGCGATCATGCTTTATTTTGACAAGTACGGTGTTCCTCCTGCGGCTGGAGCTGGTATGAGATGGTGTTTGGGGCATGGGGGTATCAGTACATGCTGGCCAGGCTCAGGAGGCTACTCTGGATCAGTGGCCCTGGATAATGCCCTTAAGGAATTCATACCAACTATTCCTGACGACCCTGCTAACAAGACCCAGTGTCAGGGGGATGCTTATATGTACTATTCGGAAGGTACACCTAAACCACTTGGTTTACATTGGGGCATGGAGGCTGGGCCGCCGAGCGATGCTATTTGCGCCCCGGGATACACCACTGGAAGCTGGGGGGATTCTTGCAACCACACTGCTTGTATTTTATGGCTTGATATATAACCATGTTTCAGCGCAAGCGAATCACCGGAATAGTCGAAAAAAATCTGGGACGCGGAACGCGGTTGGGTTTTCCCACCGCGAACATTCGTATTAAGGAAGCTGATTTGGAAGAGGGGATTTATACTGCCCTTACAGAGCACGACGGGTCAAAATATCCGTCTTTAGCATTCATTGGCGCCGCCGCGACTTTTGGCGAAAATGAGAAGAAATTGGAAGTCTACATTTTAGATTTCAGCCACAATCTTTATGGTCAGGAAATTTGCGTAAAGCTGCTGGAAAAGATTCGTGAGGCGCGTAAATTCGATACCGAAGCCGATTTGGTGGAACAGATGAATCGGGATGAAAAAGCTGCCCGTGATTTTTTTAAAACTTATGGCAGAACAGAGTAGATGTATGCTACAATTCTTTTACCTTCAGGGCGAGGCGAAATTCCTCACCGGTGGTGAAAGCCCACGAGCTCCAAGAGCATGATCTGGTGGAATACCAGAGCCGACGGTATAGTCCGGATGAAAGAAGGCTGATTCTTTCCGCGCCCTTAAATGAGGGCATTAATTTTTTTTGTCTATGAGTAAATACAATCTAGGTCCTTTCTTGGTGTTAATCGCGGCGATGCTTTGGGCCGTGGACGCTCCGTTTCGGGTACCGCTAACAAAAATTTTGTCAGCCACGACGATCGTGCTCATGGAGCATATTATTATCGCAGTGTTTGTATTTGTATTTCTTTTTCGATATCTGAAAGAACTGCGAGGCTTGGGGCTCAGGGAGTGGCTTGCGGTTATTTTCATCGGTTTTGGCGGATCCGCGCTCGCCACGGTGCTGTTTACGCAAAGTTTTGCCGCCTTTGGATACATGCCGACAGTTCCCATCTTGCTCCAGAAGATTCAGCCGTTTTTCGCGGTCGCCTTAGCGACCCTGCTTCTCAAAGAAAAACTGACGCGCGGGTTTTGGATATGGGCTGGTTTTGGGATATTTGGGGCGTACCTGATCACATACCCCGACGCACGGATTCAGGATTTCGCGCTTGGCGGACAAACTACCGGAGCACTGTTAGCGCTCGCGGCAGCATTTCTGTGGGCCGGCTCCACGGTTTTTGGAAGGGTTGTTCTCAAGAAAATCAGTTTCCAAGCCATGACCGCGGTCAGATTTTTATCCGCGCTGGTTTTTTTGTTCCTGATACAAATCTATTACGGCAGGTTAGGTGAGATCGCTGCGGCAACCAGGACAGACTGGTATTATGTTTTTATTATCGCCGTGCTTGCGGGATTTGTGTCTTTGTTTATTTATTATGTAGGACTGAAGAGCACGAAAGCCAGCATCGCCACGATTTGCGAGCTGGCGTTTCCGTTTTCCGCGGTTATTATCAACTGGAAATTTTTAGGCGCCACGCTTTCGCCGGTTCAGATTGCCGGCGGACTTGTTTTACTCGCGTCTGTAATCGGTCTTTCGCTGGTCAATAACAGAGAAAGCGAAATGGCGGCGCGCGAGGAGCCGGTAGTTGTCTAAAAAGGCTTTATTTTGGTGTTGCGTATTGGTGAGCTTTATTTTGTTTGTGGCACCCGTCAGGACGGAAACACCATCGGGATATGGCGTTGATAAAGCAGTACACTTTTTTATTTTCGCGGCTTTAGGGTATTATGGTTTTCTGGCTTATCGCGAAAATCGGTCAACGGTCTTTGTGGTGCTGGTTTTTTATGCTCTCCTGGTCGAGCATCTGCAGAACCGATATTTCGGCCGTACGCTTGATTGGTATGACTCTATTGCCGGCATCGCGGGCCTGGCGACGATTTATCTGCACAGAAAATGAATTCACTACTGCTTCTTGCAACCGGGTTTGTCTTTGGACTCAAGCACGCGCTCGAGGTCGTGGGGCTTTCCGGCATTGCTCTCGGCGCATCGATTATTTTTGAATCCTACAAGATGCTATGAAAATCGTTGTTGATACCAATGTGATCATACAGGGAGCAGACGATGAGAATTCGATTGCGTTTAAGATCATCAGAGAAGTAATCGACGGCCGGCTTGGCGCTTTTGCTACCCATCAGACCATGTCCGAGAATCGTCAGATGCTGCGAAAATTGGTCCGTGACCGCGAATATAAAAACGCGCTTGAAGATTTTTTTGCGAATCTGCAGATCGTCAAAGTTTATCAGCCTCTCAATGTTGTCACTGACCCAGAAGACAATAAACTGATAGAGTCAGCTGTTTCTTCAGCGGCTGATTATCTTGTGACCAGGGATAGAGAAGTTCTTGCCCTTGAGGAATATCATGGCACCAAAATCGTTACTCCGGAAGAATTCTGGACCAAATATAAAGCGGAGTCGCCTGATGATGGCTCGGCCTGGTCTGATTGGTCCCGGATGATCATGGGTAATTGAACGGCTCAAGCAGCAGATGCGCCGTTCGTGTTAAAATAATCTCATGCCCTCGCAGACCGAAATTAAAATTTTAAAAAAATCCAAGCTCCTGGACGGTCTCAATGCCGAGCAGGAAAAAGCGGTCACGCACAAAGACGGTCCGCTTCTTATTGTTGCTGGCGCGGGTACGGGAAAAACCACTGTTATCACCAGGCGCATCGCATACCTTATCGAGCAAGGCGCCAAACCGGATGAGATTTTGGCCCTCGCTTTTGGGGAGAAAGCAGCAGGGGAAATGGAAGAGCGCGTGGACATGCTTGTTCCGACAGGTTACGTAAACATGCAGATTTCAACGTTTCATGCCTTTGGTGAACAGATTTTACGCGAATACGGGATTGAGATTGGTCTGCCTGATTTCAAAGTATTGAATGAGGTTGGACAGTGGCTTCTCGTTCGCAACAACCTTGATAAATTTGACCTCGATTATTACCGGCCTCTGGGGAACCCCACCAAATTCATCAAAGCTATGCTGTCGCACTTTTCCAGGCTTAAGGATGAGCTCATCACCCCTGAAGAATATTTGGATTACGCAGAAAAGCTGGAATTGGATACTGGAGGCGCGGAAACACGGACAGAAGATGATGTCCCAGGGGAACCGAAAAGGTTAAGGGAAATTGCCGGCGCATACCATGTTTACAATAAAATGCTTGTAGAAAATTCAGCGCTCGATTTTGGCGACCTCATCAATTACACTCTGCAATTATTGAAAAAAAGACCGAAGATTCTGGCGCGCTTACAGAGGCGCTATAAATACATCCTCGTCGACGAATTTCAGGATACCAACCTGGCGCAGTATGAGCTGTTAAAGCTTTTGGCGGCGCCAGATAATAACATCACCGTGGTTGGAGATGATGATCAAAGTATTTTCAAATTCCGCGGCGCATCTATTTCTAACATTCTGCATTTCCAAAAGGATTACCCGGAAGGAAAATTTATTTCCCTCACCGACAACTATCGTTCCGGACAAAAGATTCTGGACAGCGCATACGATTTTATCCAGGCCAACAACCCGGACCGCCTCGAGATAAAGCTGAAACTCTCAAAGAAGCTCAAAAGCCAAACAACTTCGCCTGGACAGATTTTGCATTTAGAAGCTTCTGATTATCTGTTAGAGGCGAACCTCGTGGTAAATAAAATCGCAGAGCTACAAAGAGAATATCCGGCTTTGACACTTAATGATTTTGCTATACTCGCGAGGTCCCATGGCACCCTAGAGCCGTTTCTTACAAAACTTGAGGAAGAAGGCGTGCCATTTATATATTTTGCCAACAAAGGCCTGTACAACAAAACTATCATTCTTGATATCCTCGCGTATTTCAAGCTCCTGGATAACTATCATGAGAGCCCTGCGCTTTACCGCGTTTTGAAACTGCCGATATTTAGAATCTCCCACGATGCGATCGTCGAGTACGCATCCTATGCCAAACGCAAGTCTCTTTCGTTGTTTGAGGCCTTGAAAATCGCCGCTCCAACTATTGACGACGATTCCAAAACTGGCATCAGGCTGTTTTTTGAGATCCTGCGCAAACACAGCGAGCTTGTCAAAACCAAAACCGCTGATCAAATCTATGTAGCAGCTATCAACGACCTCAAATTCACTAACCGTATCGATACAGCTACCCACGAAGGCATGCAGAATGCCCGATACCTGGAAACCTTCCGCCGCCGCATCCAAGATTTTCAAAATGAATCGCCTGACAAATCAACCAGGACTTTTTTGACAACCCTGCTTCTGGAGCAGGAAGCAGGGGAGGAAGGCGATGTGGAGTTTGATCCGGAATCAGGTCCAGAAGCAGTGAAACTGCTCACGGTTCATGCGGCCAAAGGCCTTGAATTTACCCACGTCTTCGTGGTGGGCATGGTAGACAAGAGGTTTCCAACCATAGAGCGGCGCGAACAAATTGAGATTCCTGTGGAGCTTATCAAGGAGTTTTTGCCAGAAGGGGATTTTCATATTGAAGAAGAACGAAGGTTGTTTTACGTGGCGATGACCAGGGCAAAACTCGGCTTGTATTTGACCTCCGCGGAGGATTACGGCGGAAAAAGGAAGAAGCGGCCATCGCTTTTTTTGCACGACCTCGGACTGGTGGAAAAAACCAAGGCGGCAAAAGCCACGGGACAAGTAGCGATAGTGAAACGAATCAAATTTGAGCCGTTCAAGCTGCCATTACCAAAATATTTTTCTTTTTCGCAGATTTCGCTGTTCGAAAAATGCCCGCTGGAGTACAAATACCGTTACATTATGCGCTTACCGGTCGCTGGCAGCGGCGTGCAGTCGTTTGGGATAACGATTCACACAGTACTAGAAAAATATTTGAATCTGTACAAACAGACCATAAACTCACCGGACTTGTTTGGATCGCCTGCCAAACCTGAGCTGCCGGCTTTTGAAACACTTCGAAGCATATACGAAAAATCCTGGATAGATGACTGGTATGACTCCCGCCAGCAGATGGAGGAATATAAAAAAGTTGGCATGCGAATCATCACTGATTTTTACGCGGAGTGCCAGGCCAACAATCCCAAGCCGAAATATTTGGAAAAAGCTTTCAAGCTGAAACTAGGGAATTACTATTTTACTGGTAAAATTGACAGGGTTGACGAGACTGATTTAGGACTGCGCATCATCGATTACAAAACCGGCGCTTCAAGGAATATTGAGAAGGTTGATAAGAAGCAGCTCCTCAGTTACCAGTGGGCGGCCACAGAAGCCTTTGGAGAAAAGGTTGCAGATTTGCAATATTGGTATTTAAAGGATAAATTGGAAAAGAAGTCATTTCTTGGCGGAGCAAAGGATATTGAGGAGCTGAAACAGGATTTTCTGGAATGGGTTGAAAAAATAGTGGATTGCACCAGAAGCAATGCGTTTCTGAAATATGATCAACAGGCCTCCCACAAAACCAAGTGCAAATATCTTGAATTGGAACTCTAGAAACGATACTAAAACAAAAACCCTGTGAAGCACGTTGTCCATCCGAAAAACCACAAATTAATAATTGTCGCTGTCGCAACACTCGCCAGTTTTTTCGGTTTGCAGGCGATCAGTAAATCGCTCGAATCCTACCAACTGGGGCATTTCCTCTGGATCAGCCTCGTCGGCTACGCCTTTCTTGTTTTCTGGCAAAGCGTGGTCTTTGACCTGCACCTCCGCCCCACCAAAACTTTGCGCGCCTGGAAAAAAACGGTGATTCACGGCATAAGGTCGAGGTTCGCTTACCTTTCTGCGGACAATCACGGCGTTCATTACTACAATTTTCTGGTCTTGCCAGGGATAATATATTGGTCAGCGGTGGTTTTGCTTTTTTTGAACCCATTCGAAACGGGTATAAAGCAGGTGGTCATACTGGCTTCTTCCGCGGCGCTAACCATTGCTTACTGGTACATGAAAACAGTCTTTTATGAGCATAAAAATACGCACCGCAACGTGCGTCAAATCATTTTTCTCACAAAACTTTTTGCGTCACATGCTTCTTTTACCGCTGTTTTTGGCTTGGTCCGGTATTTCGGCGCCGGGGCGATTAGTTTCGCGATGGCGGTTTTCGCGCTCACCTATGTTTTGATACACCAAGCTTTCTATCAGCACCATTATATTCGTCACAATACCGTGAAGTTGATACTCATCGGTGGTCTCGTGACCGCGGAGTTTGCCGCGATGATTTTCAGCATTTGGAACGTCAATTATTTTAGCGGCGCGCTTGCTATTTCTGCAGTGTATAACGCGATTTGGGGTCTGATGCAGCACAAATTCATAGAAAACAACCTGAGACGCGAATTGATTTACGAATATTTCGCGGTACTGTTTCTGATTTTAGTCTTAGTGTTCAGTACAACCAATTTCTCCGAACGGATTTACTAGATTTACCCCACACCAGAAAAATCTAAGAAAATATTTCTTCAGCTTCGCCGGAATATAATTCAGATTTTTTGGTGTGGGGGCTTACCACCACCAAATCAGTATTGAAATCAGAACCAGAATCATCAGCCCGAATAAATGAGCGCTGGAATGGCTGCGGACAACAGCAGCCTCATGTTTTGAGATTATCACGGAATCAATAGAAAAGATCCCGAGAAGCATGATCCCGATCAGCGTGAATATTATCCGACTGGTCGCAACCGCTGATTGAAGGTTTAGTTTCGACAAAAGTCCATCAGTCCCGGTTTGAGCGCAGCATGGACGATGTTCAATCGGTCTTTGCGTGCTCGTCACAGGAGTAATTGTCGGCTGCGTTGTTGTCGGATTGGAAACAGGCTGCTGCGCAGGAACAAGAGCGACTGGAGGCGGTGGGGCAGGTGTTGGCGCTGATCCGCCCGCAGGCGGAAGCGAAGGTTGTGACAGCTGTTGCGACGGAGGCGGCGGAGGAGTGAACGTGCCTGCCACCCTCGTTCCAAAAAGGCTTGTGGTGAGGTTGGTATATCTGTCGTTAAAATCTCCGTAAAGCGCGACCAGTCCCTGTTCCAGAAAATCTCTATGCAGTAAATTATCTCTGTGTGTCGGGCTGTCTATCCATGCTTTGACCATGCCTTCCGAAGTCAAAAAATCTACGGCAAGGTTTTCGCCCAATATCTTGTATGCGCCGTATCCAGCCGCCGTTATTCTGCCCCAGATATAGTTGCCGTCAGGATCAATGTGAGCAAAATAATCGCGTTCAATCATATCCTGAGATTTCTGCGAAGCAGCGAAGACCAAGCTCTGATGTGTGGTGAGCGTCGTCAGGTTCCTGTTCGAGCGTTCAGCATTGATCAAATCCATGAGGGTTTGCGATTCGACGGCGGCGCTTTGAGCTGGCAGCGACGCTAGCAATAACCTCAGCAGGAGCAGTAACAGAGCGTAAATAAACAAAGCCTTGTAGGATAGCGCGCCAGGCCGATAGTTGTTGCTTTCCTGAGCTATGAAAAAGTTGGATATGGGGTTCATTTATGGTATAATTATAGCACGCTAATCACATGGCAAAACCAGTTACACACATGTTCCTTGCTTTTGGAGCCGTGGTTATAGCAGCGGCGGGCCTGGCGTATGTGATTTTAGGCTTTGCTCCTGACAAAGGCGGGGCATGGCCGCTCGCCGCCGTGTATATCCTGGTATTTACAGGTAGTTATGGAGCAGCTTTGTTCGCAGGATACGCTGTTCGCATCACACTGTGGCGCGGGGCCGTGCGCAGCGATCTGGTCAGGGCCTCAAATCGACAAGCGGTATTAATCGGTTTTTTGACCGTAGCGATACTTATGCTTCAAGCGGGAAAAGTCTTTAACCTCTGGTCCGCGGGGTTGCTGTTTTTGATCTTTGTCTTACTTGAGCTTTATATTCAATAGTTATGGACGTTATTAATAACAAAAAATCTGACGCAGACAAAAGTGGTTTAGATTTCGTTGTCATGCCAAAATTTGAGGGTACCAAGCCGGCCACGCCTCCTGCCGATGGTCCAGCCAATCTGGTTTCGAGGCCCGCTCCACAGCGCGGCAAGAAAACCATCGCGATCATCGCGGGAATTTTCACGATCGCGGTTTTGGCTGCCGCCGGATACTACATTTACATGCGCATCCAGGCTAATCTGCCCAATGTCCAGCCGAAACTAAGCATTGATGACCCCGCGACCCTGGCCAGGGCGGATACTGACGATGATGGCCTCTCAAACGAGCGAGAAGACATCGCGGGGACTGATTTTCAAAAGGCAGACAGTGATGGCGATGGAATCGCTGACGGCGATGAGGTTGATATCTTCGGTAGTGATCCCATGCTCTTTGACACTGACAGCGACAGTTATGATGACGGTCAAGAAGTCGCGCGCGGTTATAGCCCAGTCCTCAACTCTACAGATAGAGCTGATTCTGCTGAGCGGCAAAAATGGCTGCAGAAGAGCGTGGATTTGGGCTTGCATGAACCAACCATAACTACTTTGAGAACAAAAGCAGACGCTGCGGCTGCGAGCAATAAAACGCTTTATGTGAATAAAGCGTACAATTACAGCGTTGAATACCCGCAAGAATTGGTCCTGCGGGAGGAGAATAATGGGCAAACAGTAGGACTTTATATCGCTGGCTCAGCTCCCGATGAAGAAATAACCGCCGACCCGTTTGTTATCACGCTTGCCGGGCAAGCTGAAGCGCAAAATTTGAAAGATTGGGTTACCGCTGTATACGAACGTTATCAGGCCGTTGAGGAATTAAACATAAACGGCGCTTCAGCTGTCAGACTCAGATCCATGACAGCGGATGAATATGGCTGCAGTAACGATGGGATATTTTTCAGGAAGGGAAATTCTGTAATTGCAATAACATGGAACTGCAGTGATTCTGCTGCGCTCGATCAGTATTACACCGGAATAGTTAACAGTTTTAAATTTCGATAATCAATGGCCAACATTGTTGTTAAATCAGAAGACGAAGATAGGCTAAAAAAAGAATTAGAAAACAAAAATGACGCCCCGGCAAACCGCCTCAAACGTTATTTGAATATGCCGGATTTATCGCGCACTCCCGGGAGTCCGATCTGCGAAATCGTGGGGCGCGTTTTGGCGGCGCCATCATTTCAGGGATTTGACGTGATCGAAGTACCGGAAATCGTGCCGACTGACATAAGTTTTGATTTATTTGATTTTGCCCCTGACCACCCGGCGCGTTCGCGCTCTGATACTTATTATGTTGATGACAACCATATCCTGCGCACGCATACGACAGTGATGTGGTATTACTACCTGCAAGACCCGGGTGTAAAAAAACGCATGGAAGCTGGTGAACCGGTTGGGTGTTTTTCCTACGGAAAAGTGTACCGTAAAGATGAGCTCGATAACAGGCATATGAATGTCTTCCATCAGATGGATGCCTGGTATTTGTCGCCCAAAGATAAAAAGGTCATTACGATTGAAGATCTGAAGGCATCTCTCGCTGACTACGCAAAGGCGATTTTTGGGGACGGCGTGAAATACCGGTTTAACCCCGATACGTTTCCGTATACTGATCCGTCGCTTGAGATGGAGATTCAAAAAGGCGATAAATGGCTCGAGGTTGTTGGTTCCGGAATAGTCAAAGGCAGCGTGTTTGAAAAATTAGGTGTGGATCCTGAAAAATGGACCGGCTGGGCGTTCGGTCCAGGCATTGAGAGGTTTGCCATGATTTCCATGGACATACCTGACATAAGGCTTCTCTGGTCCCAGGATGAACGCGTCAAAAAGCAGCTGAAGCTTGGCAATAAATTTAAAGAGGTTTCGAAATACCCGCCGATTACCCGAGATATTTCCTTTGTGGTAGATAAAAGTTTCGTTCCCAATGACTATTTTGATCTCATCCGTGAGATCGGCGGCGACCTGGTTGAACAGGTAGAGCTGCTGGATAAATACGAGGATGCGAAAAAATTCGGCTCAGATAAAAGGAGCTATACATACCGCGTTATTTACCGAAGCCCAGAACGGACCCTCAAAACCGAAGAGGTTGAACCGCTTCAAAACAGACTCTATGAAGAGACCAAAAAGCAGTTTAATGCCGAGCTAAGATAATCCCTCACCCTTTCGGGTAGGATTAAAGCTTATCAAAGTGTATAATATTAACAAGATATAACTAGCAGAGTAAGGAAAGGGTGAGGGATGGCCAAAGACGAAAAGAAACCAAATACTGAATATAGCGCGGAACAAATCACTGTTCTCGAGGGTCTCGAGCCCGTCCGCAAGCGCCCTGGAATGTACATCGGCAACACCGCGACCGAAGGTTTTCACCATTTGCTCAAAGAGGTGGTAGACAACTCCATTGATGAGGCAATGGCCGGGCACGCCAGGCAAATCGAGATTGTGATCCACAAAGACAACTCTGCCACTGTTACTGACGATGGCCGCGGCATTCCAGTTGATGTGCACAGGCAAACCAAGAAATCTGCCCTAGAGACCGTCCTGACAGTGCTGCACGCTGGTGGTAAATTTGGCGGCGATGCTTCAGGTTACAAAGTCTCTGGGGGTCTGCATGGCGTCGGTGTGTCCGTGGTAAACGCGCTTTCCGAGTGGCTGAGAGCCGAGGTTCGCCGGGATGGCAAGATTTACACGCAGGAATATGCGCGCGGCAAGCCAAAGAGCAAAATCAAAATGGCCGGAAAAGTGCCGCCAAGCGACCCGTGGCAAAAAGGCACGCGTATTTCTTATAAACCTGACACGCAGATTTTCAGCGTAAACGAGTTTGATCTAAAAACAGTGCTTGACCATTACCGCCAACAGTCATATCTAACCAGCGGCGTACGCATCAAAATCGTCGATGAGCGGTCCGGCTTTATGTATCAGTATTATTTTGAAGGCGGCATTGTTTCTTATGTGCAGCAGATAAACCGCAAGAAAACACCGATCAACGCGCCGATATACCTTTCGAAGGTTGTAAGCGATGTCCAGGTTGAAGTTGCGGTACAGTATACCACTGATTTTTCCGAAACCATGCTCGCTTTCGCTAACAACATCCACACGCCAGAGGGCGGCATGCACGTTACCGGTTTCAAATCCGCTCTGACCAGGTGCATCAACAATTTTGCCATCAAAAACGGGCACGTGAAGGAGTCGGATAAACTGACCGGCGAAGACATGCGCGAAGGGCTTACCGCGGTGATAAGCGTGAAGCTGCCTAATCCACAGTTTGAAGGGCAGACCAAAGCCAAGCTGGGTAATGCCGAAGTCAGAACGATAGTGGAACAGGTTGTCGGTGACGGCCTGGAGATATACCTTGAAGAACATCCCAAAGATGGCGCCAAGATTGTAGAAAAGGTCTCGCTGGCTGCCAGAGCAAGATTGGCTGCCAGAGCGGCCAGAGACGCGGTTATCCGCAAAGGCGTCCTCGATGGACTGACTCTGCCAGGGAAGCTCGCTGACTGCAGTGAATCAGATCCTGCAAAATGCGAGCTCTACATTGTAGAGGGAGATTCTGCCGGAGGCAGCGCTAAGCAGGGGAGAGACCGTAAATTCCAGGCGATTCTGCCTTTGCGCGGTAAAATTCTAAACGTAGAGAGAGCTCGGCTCGATAAAATGCTCGGCAACGAACAAGTCAAAAATTTGATTATAGCTATGGGTGCCGGAGTAGGAGAGCAGTATGACGTAGCAAAGCTTCGCTACCACAGAATCATTATCATGACTGATGCTGACGTTGACGGGGCTCATATCAGAACCCTTCTACTGACATTTTTTTATCGGTATTTTAACGACATCATCAAAAACGGCTATCTTTACATTGCTCAGCCGCCACTATTTCGCATGCAGTCAGGAAAAGAAGTGCACTATACATTTAGCGATGCCGAGCGAGACGAAATACTTGCCGAAGACAAAAACAAGAACTGGTATGTTCAGCGCTATAAAGGCTTGGGGGAAATGAACCCGGAGCAGCTTTGGGAAACAACCATGGACCCGCAAAACCGCGTGATGCATCAGGTAAAGATTCAGGACGCGGAGAAAGCTTCAGATATTTTCGAGACGCTCATGGGCGACGAGGTGTTACCGAGAAAAAAGTTCATCCAAACTCATGCCAAGGCCGTAAAGAATTTGGACATTTAAGAACCAAATGGCCCTACATTTGCGTTTATTCCAACTGCTATGGTATAATGACCGCAGTTAAATAAAAGGCCGCGAAAGGCCTTTTAAAAAAGCTTAATTTTGGCTTAAACAGGCAATTTATGGGAAGAATCGTACAATTTTTTAGAGAAGTAAAGCTTGAGCTAGGCAAGGTTGTCTGGCCGTCCAGACGAGAAGCATTCAAAATGACGGGCATTGTTGCGCTGTTCTGCGCGATTGTCGCCGTGTTTCTTGGTCTCATAGATTTCGGCCTTGCCAAATTAATTGGCTTTCTGGTCAACAGATAAACAGATAATATGCCGAGGCAAGTTACAACAGGTGAAAAACATTGGTACGTCCTTCATACCTATTCTGGGTATGAAGATTCTGTGGTAAATAACCTCAAGCAGAGAATCGAGTCCATGGGCATGGACGACAAGATTTTTGAGGTCATTGTGCCGAAAGAAAAAAAGATCAAGATTCGCGAGGGTAAGCGCTCGACCGTGGAGGAGAAAATTTTCCCAGGATACGTGCTCGTCAGCATGATCGTTACTGATGATTCCTGGTATGTGGTCCGAAACACCCCCAACGTGACAGGCTTCGTCGGTTCTGGTACAATCCCAACACCTATTTCAGACGAAGAGGTCAAGGTTATTCAGAAGCGAATGGGCCTCGAGGAGCCGAAGTACAAGATAGAATTTGTCGTCCATGACCTGGTCCGCATTACAGACGGTCCGTTCAAAGGCTACGAAGGCAAGGTTTCCGAGATCGACGAAGCCAAAGGCAAGATCAAAGTGCTCATTTCGATCTTTGGCCGAGAAACCCCGGTTGAACTAGATTTCTTACAAGCTAAAAAGATTTAGTAAGGACAAATAACTATGGCTAAGAAAATCAAAGCTACATTAAAGCTCCAAATCCCGGCGGGTAAAGCCAACCCGGCGCCTCCGGTCGGAACCGCGCTTGGTCCCCACGGCATCAACCTGATGGATTTCTGCAATAAATTTAATGACGGCACCAGGGATAAAGGTGATTCTGTCATTCCGGTTATCATCACGATTTTTGAGGACCGCAGTTTTGCGCTGGAATTCAAAACTCCGCCGGTTTCGGACATGATTCGCAAAGCACTCAAGGTCCAAAAGGGCGCTGCTAACCCGCTGAAGAACAAGATTGGCAAGCTCTCCAAAGCACAGCTTCGCCAGATCGCGGAAAGCAAAATGCAGGATCTTAACGCCAATGACATTGAAGCTGCTGAGCGAATCGTAGCCGGGACCGCCAGATCCATGGGCGCTGAAATTGATAAATAAATTTTAATAATAACAACATGAACATTACATTGCGCCGCGTATATTTGTACCTCACGAGCCTTATCGGTTTAGTATTGGTTCTGATAGGATCTGTCCAGCTTTTGAACCTAGGCCTTAAGACCTACGTCTTTACCAAGGCTGATGATCAGTTCTACGCGGGACCCTGTTATGAATACAGCCGAGCGCCTATCAAAGAAGGGGAATCGCCGAGAGAGCTTTCAAAAGACGAATGCGACGCGCAGCGTAAAGAAGAGCGCTCAGCCCGCCGCCAGAACCAGGCTGCGAACAGCCTGGCATTTATACTCGTAGGTTTGCCAGTGTGGTTCTATCACTGGGGCAAAGTGAAAGATGACAAGGATATACCAAATGTCTAAACGGTTAGCAGAATCTCTGAAACTGGTTGATCGCGAAAAACTTTACTCGCTTGAGGAAGCAGTGAGGCTTGTTAAGCAGACATCCACAGTCAAATTTGATGCCTCAGTTGAGGTTCATTTCCGCCTGAATATCGATCCAAAGCAGACTGACCAAAAGCTTAGAAGCCAGATTTCTCTGCCGCATGGCATTGGAAAAACTCTGCGCGTCGCCGTGTTCGTTAGTCCGGCGAAGGAAAAAGAAGCCGCAGCTGCGGGGGCGGATGTCGTGGGCGGCGAAGATCTCGTGAAGCAGATCAGGCAAACCGAAAAAACCGATTTTGATATAGCGGTCGCGGATGGTTCTATGATGAAATCACTTGCGGCTATTGCCAAGATCCTGGGGCAGCGCGGCCTCATGCCAAGTCCCAAGGCCGGTACAGTTGGCGATAATATTTCCCAAATGGTAAAAGATCTCAAATCCGGGTCAAAGATTGATGTTAAAACCGATGATTCCGGAAATATTCATCAGGTTATTGGCAAGGTTTCGTTTGATGAGCAGAAATTGATTGAGAATTTTAAAACCCTCAAGGAAGCCATTCACCGCGCTAAACCCACGTCTGTTAAAAAAGAGTTCGTCGCCTCCATTACGCTTTCAAGCTCAATGGGTCCGGGAATCAGGGTAGGCAATTAGCTTACCAGCTAACTAGCTTTTTAGAAACACCTCAACCGCGGTTGAGGTGTTTGATTTTATAGATTATAATCTAATAAGCTAGAAAGCGAGTAAGCTAAGGGTTATTTAATGATTCTCTCGGACAAAGATATCAAAACCAAGTTTGAAAGCGGCGAGATCAAGATCAGCCCTATGCCTGATTTGAATGTTGCCTTGGGCCCCATGTCTATAGATTTGCGGCTCGGTCATCAGTTCATGGTTTTTAAGCGCACAGAACAGCCGTACATCGACGTTCAGCAGCCAGACACGTTTCAGAATCTCACGAGTCTCATCAACAAGCAAAACCACGAGCCTTTCACTATCCACCCCGGCGAATTCATGCTGGCAACTACCCTCGAATCCGTAGAGATTCCAAACAACCTCGCAGGCAGACTCGAGGGTCGTTCCAGTTTGGGAAGATTGGGGATTGTCATTCACTCTACTGCAGGTAAATTCGACCCAGGCTGGAAAGGCAATCTCGTCCTGGAGATCAGCAACATTGGCCTCGTCCCGGTCCGCGTTTATCCGGAGATGCGCGTCTGCCAGCTGTTGTTCGAAGAGCTGTCCTCAGAGACGGCGCAACCCTATACTAAACGTGAAAGCTCCAAATATAAATTCCAGCACGACCCAGTGGGGAGTAAAATAACTTCAGATAACAATGAAGGTTAAGATCAAGCGAATCGATAAAGCGGTCGCACTGCCTGGTTACAAAACCAAAGAATCTGCCGGTTTCGATTTTTTTTGCAGAGAATCGGTGACTATCGGGCCAAAGGAAGTAAAAATTATTTCCTCCAACAACATCATCGAAGCCCCCCGCGGTTATTTTCTCGCCGTGTTAGCTCGTTCCAGCCTATTTCTCAAAAAAGGACTTATGCTCGCGAACGCAATGGGGGTAATTGATCGGGACTTTTCGGGGCCAGAGGATGAGATTGGACTCATCTTGTGGAATCCGGGTGTGGAGTCAGTTACCGTGGAAAAGGGCGAACGAATTGCGCAGGGGTTATTTATTCCAGTTAACCAGGCTGATTGGGAAGAGGTTGATGAGGTAAGGGTGGATTCCCGAGGAGGCTTTGGTAGCACGGGCGCAAATTAGCATGTCAGAGCAGCGTCACGAAAGCAGCAAAAAAATAAACTGGGGAATCGTGGGATTTATGGCAGGACTCTTTCCTTCTGCGCTGGCGATCTTTTTTGTTTTTATTCCCGCGATCAGGAGCGCTGGCTGGGTCATAGCCGCAGTAGTGATTGGTTTTTTTAGCATGGCGTTCAGTCTTATCCTTAGCATTGTCGCGCATGCCAAAGACATGGACGGCAAGCACTGGTCTTTATTTGGGGTTTGCGTACTGCCCCTCCCGTTTGTTGTGCTCGTAATAGTTAGCGCCCTGGTAAAATGACCGGCAAGCTGATAGTTCTTTATGGAATCAATAACCTTGGCAAAAGCACCCAGGCCAGGATCCTTGTCGAAAGGCTGAACTCGGCTGGCAGAAAAGCAAAATATCTCAAATATCCGATCTATGATCTCGAGCCAACCGGTCCAGCCCTGAACAGTTATTTACGAGGCGGCAACCCTGACAAGCTCACAGCCAAAGACGCGCAAATCCTTTATGCGAAGAACAGGGAGCAGTATGAACCTACCCTGAAGATGGACCTCGAATCAGGTCGCGACGTGGTAGCGGAAGATTATTGGGGTACGGGAGTGGCCTGGGGCATTGGCGGGGGCGTGGATAAGGATTTTTTGCTGGAGATTAACAGGAAATTTAATTTCGAGGACATTGCCATTTTGCTTGGCGGCAAGCGCTTTGAATCAAGCATAGAAAAAGACCATTTGCACGAAACAGATGCAGGGTTTATAAATAAAGTTGATGCAATCCACAAGGAGCTTGCCGCCGAATTCGGCTGGAAAATCGTGGATGCCAATCAAGATAAAGAAAAAGTCGCCGAAGATATCTGGCAAGAGGTGATTAAGATTTTACATTAAGATTCCAAAAACGAGTAGCGCACCCTGAGCTTGTCGAACGGGGAGCACGCGCTTTTGGAAAGAGGAGCAATAAGTATACCGTAGCAGGTCTGCGGAGCAGGCGGCGAAGGTAATACCGATTGCGACGATGCAACAATACTTAGATCTGCTCAAAAAAATAATGGAAGAGGGGACCGATCGCCCTGACCGGACCGGCACTGGCACGAGGAGCATCTTTGGCCACCAGATGCGCTTTGATTTGTCTGAAGGGTTTCCCGCGCTCACCACCAAAAAACTGCATTTCAAATCCATCATTCACGAATTGTTGTGGTTCCTCAAGGGCGACACGAACATTAAATATCTGCAAGAGAATGGCGTAAAAATCTGGGATGAGTGGGCGGACAAAAATGGCGAGCTTGGTCCTGTCTATGGCGCGCAATGGCGGCGGTGGAAAACTGCGGACGGCAAAGAGATTGACCAGATACAGCAGATCCTGGATTTGATTCAAAACGATCCAAAATCGCGCAGGATCATTCTTTCAGCCTGGAATGTCGCTGAGATACCCAAAATGGCTCTTCCCCCCTGCCATTGCCTGTTTCAGTTTTACATAGCGGACGGCAAGCTGTCCTGCCAGCTTTATCAGCGCTCCGCTGACGTATTCCTGGGCGTGCCATTCAACATTGCCTCATACGCGCTCCTGACGATGATGATGGCGCAGGTCACGGGACTTCAGCCCGGCACCTTTGTGCATACGCTTGGCGATACCCATATTTATGCGAATCATTTTGAGCAGGTAAGGGAACAGTTGAGTCGATCCCCGCGCGCGCTGCCGACAATGAAATTAAATCCCGAAATAAAATCGCTCTTCGGTTTCAAACACGAAGATTTTACCCTGGAAAATTATGATCCGCATCCAGCAATCAAGGCTCCGATCGCAGTTTAGGAGCCGATTGCCACAAATGCAACGATCGTCGTTTTTGTAGCAATATGCCAATAATACTTATCGCTGCTGTAGACAAAAATTTCGTGATAGGAAAGGAAAATGATCTTCCGTGGTATCTCCCGGAAGATCTTAAGCGTTTTAAAGCATTGACTACAGGCAAGACAGTGCTCATGGGCCGTAAGACTTTTGAATCGATCATGTCGCGCAATGGCAAGCCGCTGCCAAAACGAAAAAATGTAGTTATTACTTCCAACAAGGATTGCAAAGTACCGGGGGGTGTATTGGTCTTTAATGACTTGGGCTCGGCACTTGCGGAATTAAAATCTGATGACATCTTCGTTATCGGCGGCGGACAAATTTTTGCGCAGACCATTGATCAAGCTAATGCGCTTTATATCACTCACGTTGAGATGGATTCAGGTGGCGACGTATTTTTCCCTCTGATTGATTCTGCAATTTGGAACAAGGTAGAGGAAGAACCTCACGAAGGCTTCACCTTTGCCAAATACGAGAAAATTCGATAAAATGGTTAATATGAATGACACGACCTTATCGAGCCGCATCGCAGAGCTAAGGTCTTCGATAGAAGACCTACGGGGGCATCTTTGAGCTGTCCCAAAAGAAACAGAAAATCCTAGAATTGGAAGAACAAACAACTCAGAGCGGTTTTTGGAACGATAACCGAAAAGCGCAGGAAACAAGCAAGAAGCTGGCTGGGCTCAAAAATCAAGTTGAATTTTGGGAGACGCTCGAAAAAGATATCTCGGAGCTTTCAGAGCTCGCTAAATTGGGAGAGGATGAAAAAGAGCTGGAGAAACTCTACAGTGATCTGAAACGCAGATATGAGGAAACGCGCATAAGCACCTTTTTCAGCGATAAATACGATGACCATGATGCCATAGTTTCGATACACTCTGGCGCGGGCGGGCTCGACGCCCAGGATTGGGCAGAAATTTTACTGCGAATGTATTTGAGATTTACTGAGAAGAAAGGTTTCAAAACAATGCTTATCGACAACAATCGCAACCCTGAAGGCGGCATCAAGAGCGCCATGTTTGAGGTTCGCGGCAGCTATGCATACGGATATCTCAAAAGCGAGGCTGGTGTGCACCGTTTGATCAGGCTTTCGCCGTTCAACCCAGCTCACACCAGAGAGACATCGTTTGCGCTTGTCGAGGTTTTGCCTGTATTGGAAACCCAGGAAGAGCTGAAGCTTGATCCCAAGGAACTAAAAGTCGAAGCCAAGACCGCGTCCGGGCACGGCGGACAGTCAGTGAACACTACGTATTCAGCGATCCGCCTCACGCATATCCCTACCGGCATAACAGTCTCCATCCAAAACGAGCGCAGCCAGACCCAGAACAAAGAACAGGCCATGAAAATCCTCACAGCCAAGCTCAAAAAGCTCGACGAAGAAAAGCAGATCGAAAAAAAACTGGAACTTCGAGGAGAGTACAAAAGCGCGGAGTGGGGCAATCAGATCCGAAGCTACACCATGCATCCGTATCAACTCGTCAAAGATCACCGCACCGGACTCGAAACCAGCAACATTGATGAGATATTGGACGGCCACCTCGAAAATTTTGTTGAAAAATATTTGGAAAGCAGTAAATAATATTCAAGATGATCAAATTCGATCACGTTTCAAAAATATATGACAACGGCACGAAAGCGCTGGATGACTTGGATTTTGAAATTCTCCCTGGGGATTTTATTTCCATTGTCGGCAAGAGCGGCGCTGGCAAATCCACTCTGTTAAAGCTAATCATCCGAGAAGATACTCCGTCCCTGGGTACCATTTTTATCGAGGACATAGACATTTCCCGGATCGCGCCAAAAGATATTCCATATCTGCGCCGCAAGATTGGCGTGGTGTTTCAGGACATGAAACTTTTGCCGACAAGGACCGCTTTTGAAAACGTATCCTACGCTATGGAGGTTGATGGTATGCCGCGACCGCAGATTGAGGTAGAAGTCCCGCAGTTCCTGGGCCTTGTGGGCCTCGAAAACAAAGCAGGAGCGTTTCCTGACCAGCTTTCCGGCGGAGAAAAGCAACGCGTAGCCATTGCCCGAGCGCTCGCTCACAGACCACTGCTGCTTTTGGCAGACGAACCAACCGGTAACCTTGATGAGGTCAATGCCCTGGAAATTCTGACCCTGCTTCGCAAGATTAATGAAATGGGCACAACAATCATTTTAGCCACCCACGCCAGAGAGCTCGTGGATAAGATCAAAAAGCGCGTGGTAGTGCTCGAGTCGGGCAAGCTGGTTTCTGATGTGGCTCAGGGCAAATATCGGCTGGAGGCGTCCACGTGAATACCTTGCTATATGGTTAACCGTCATAATATTAATTTATGGAGTTTCTAACAGGGTGAACCGAATCACTTTTTACCGCATATTCAAAAACGGAGCGCTGAACTATTCGCGAAATTTCTGGCTGTCGCTCGCGGCAACATCGGTCATGGTTATTACCCTGTTTATTATCGCCAGCCTCCTCATTTTAAATACCCTGACCGCGATCTCGCTTGAGACGATTCAGCAAAAGGTGGATATCAGCGTCTATTTTAAGCTTGACGCGACCGAACCGGTGATCAAACAGATAGAGAAGCAGGTCGCTCTCCTTCCTCAAGTAAGGGGAGTCACGTTCATTCCTTCGGTTGATGCCCGGGAAAAATTCAAAGAACTCCACCAGGACGAACCGCTCCTCATCGAGTCCGTCGAACAGTTCACAGACGCGGAAAACCCATTTCCAGCCTCGCTGGCTATCCGGGTCAACAGTCTGGAAGATTACCCGCAGATTATCAATATGTTTGAAGATGAGAAGCTCACGCCTTACGTGAAAAAAATCACGGACAAACGCGATATCGTAGAGCGGCTTGACCGCATCACGGGCGGCGTGGAAAACCTGGGGTTGGCCATGACCCTGATCTTTAGCGCGATTACCGTCATTGTCATGTTTAACACGATCCGACTCACTATCTATAACCGCAGGGAAGAAATAGAAATCATGAGGCTCGTGGGAGCAAGTAACTGGTATATCCGCGGCCCGTTTATTGTTGAAGGAATACTATATGGGCTTGCCGGCGCTATTGTTACAGCGGTCGTGCTTTATCCAGTGCTATATCTTGCCACGCCAAAGATCACCGGTTTCCTGGAGCTCGATATAGCGAGATTTGATTACCTTGGTTTAAATTTTGCCCTGCTGTTCGCGCTGCTGCTGGTTACTGGCATGATACTCGGAGTGCTTTCATCCATGATCGTAGTCCGCAGGTATCTGCGAATCTGATGCGCATCATTCTTCTAAAGGACGTCAAAAAAATTGGGCGCCAGGGAGACGTGAAAGAGGTCTCGGACGGCTATGCCCGCAACTTTTTACTGCCTGCGGGGCTAGGAAAACCAGCCACCGAAGAGCTGGTACGGGCTGCTCAGGACAAAGACAGGAAATCAGGCGAAGAGGCAAAAAGACGCCTAAAAGCTCTTGAAACGGCCGCCAAAAGGATCTATGAGTTCCAGCTGCCGGCTGGCAAAAACGGGCATCTTTATGCGGGCTTGAAAAAATCAGAAATACTCGCTAAAATCGAGCAGGGAGACGCGACGCTAAAAAACCTGCGTCTGGATGAATATTCTCCTATAAAAAACGCCGGAGAGCACGAGATCACTCTTGAAATCCATTCGGTGGGCAAAGCTAAAACCAAGGTGATTGTAACCGCGTCAAAATAATGGCCAAACAAGCACAGACTAACCATAGCCAAACTCGATATATCTTTGTTATCGGAGGAGTGATGTCCTCGGTAGGCAAAGGAGTAACTACGGCCAGTATCGGCCGTATTTTGCTGTCCAAGGGTTACAGAGTTGGCATGATCAAATGTGATATGTATGTGAACATTGACGCTGGCACCATGCGTCCAACCGAACACGGCGAAGTCTTTGTAGGCAGCGATGGCATAGAAGCAGACCAGGACCTCGGCAACTACGAACGGTTTACCGGGAATCTTTCAACCCGCGATAATTATGTCACTACCGGCCAGATATATCAGGAGGTGATCAGGCGCGAACGTAATCTCGAATACAAAGGCGAGGACGTCGAGGTGGTCCCTGATATTCCGAATGAGATTATCAGACGTATCAATGTCATTGCCAAAAAAGGCAATCCAGATTTTGTGATAGTAGAAATCGGCGGCACTGTAGGCGAATATCAAAACGTTTTATTCCTTGAAGCGGGACGTATGCTGAAACTCCAGAATCCGGGCCGTGTCCAGTTCGCTTTGGTTAGCTACTTGCCTGTGCCGAAAATGGTCGGAGAAATGAAAACCAAACCAACGCAGTATGCGGTTCGGACTTTGAATTCCGCTGGCATTCAGCCTGATTTTATCATTGGCCGCTCAGAGCTGCCTATGGACGAAAAACGCAAACAAAAGTTGTCCCTTCTGTGCAGTGTTGCTCCGGGAGACGTCATCTCTGCGCCCGACGCTGAATCTATCTATGAAGTGCCGCTGATTATGGAAAAGGATCGGTTTGGGGATAAAATTTTAGAAAAATTCGGCATGCGTCCCAGAAAACAGGATTTGCGGGACTGGAAAGCCCTGGTCCGCAAGATCAAGAATGCGAAGCTTCCGCTAAATATCGGCGTGGTAGGCAAATATTTCAACACTGGAGATTACACGCTTGTCGACTCGTACATTTCCGTAGTGGAATCTCTGCGGCACTCAGCGTGGGCCAATAACCGGGTCCCTAAGCTTCACTGGATCAATTCCGAAGATTTCGAAAAAAATCCGAGCAGTGTCGGCAAGCTTGCGAAAATGGATGGGATTCTCGTGCCGGGCGGATTTGGGGGCAGGGGAGTAGAAGGAATCCTTGCAGCCATAAAATTCGCCCGTGAGAAAAAGATCCCGTATTTCGGTCTTTGCTATGGTATGCAATTGGCAGTGGTAGAGTTCGCCAGAAACGTGGCAAAAATGGGCGGCGCCAATTCCACGGAGGTTGACCGTAATACTAAATACCCTGTGATCGACGTGATGGAGGAGCAAAAGAAAAATCTCGCTGACAAAAATTTCGGCGCGACTATGAGGTTAGGGGACTATCCATGCAAAATCATAAAAGGCACATTAGCCTTTGACGCCTATAAAACCGGCAGCGTAGTGGAGCGGCACCGCCACCGCTATGAGGTCAACAACAAGTACCGCAACGATCTGGAGAAGCACGGTATGATATTCTCTGGTATCTATCCGAAGAAAGACCTCGTTGAAATATCTGAACTGCGCCCAAAACTGCACCCCTGGTTTTTAGGGGTACAGTTTCATCCGGAGTTTAACAGTCGTCCCTGGAAACCGCAGGCCCTGTTTGATGGGTTTATCAAAGCTGCTGTTAAAAAATCAGCGTAGTTTCAGACTACGCTGACGATTGTTTTCGTAACCAGGCCGCGGTCGAAGCGCTTGGTCTTTTTTGATTTAAACTGGACAGTACCGCCTTTGACTGCGTAGAGAGTGTCATCTGAACCAATTCTGACATTTGTTCCGGGGCCGTATTTGGTGCCGCGCTGTCTGATGATAACATTACCGGCGTTAACTTTTTGGCCGCCAAAAATCTTCACGCCCAAGCGTTTTGAGATTGAATCGCGTCCTAAGCTTGTACTTCCGCCGGCCTTTTTATGAGCCATGTCTTCTTAAATTGTTTTAAATATAAAGATTTCCCTTGAGACAAACTGCTCCTTGCGGTCGTAGATTATGGTTTGGCGGGGAGTGACCTGCAAAAATCCGTATTTTTCCGTCACAATCTCCGGCAAAGGAGTGACGACATCGTAACCCAATTTGAGGAGGTTGTCAACACCTGGGAAATACTGGTAACCGGCAGCAGTCCGGTAGGCAGGGATGGCTATGACCACTTTTTTCCCTGCTGGCAAAATCTGCCGGAGGGATTTGAAAGTGCCTGTGTAAATATCCCCAAGCTCTTTGAAATTCTTGTCTATCACATCCTGCTTTGGCACGGTTGAATACGCTGGCCCCAGAGTGGCTTCGGTAACGACCGCGTCTATCTCGAGCTTGGGCAGATTCTCCGCCAAATGCTTGGCATCCGTAACCATGAGCTCAAAACGTCCTGGCGGGAGCTTGTAGCGGTTTTTAATCCATTCGAGGTTTTTCTCCGCGTTCTCTATTGATTTGGGGGAAATATCTGAGCCGATTCCTTTGTATCCCATGATCAGCGCTTCCTGAATCACCGTGCCGGCGCCCACAAACGGGTCCAGCACTGCGTGTTTGAGGTTAGTTGTGCCCATCGGCAGCTGGGCAAGGTTGATCATGACCTGTGCTACTTTTGGGGGAAGCATACCCACATTCATGTCTCTTGCTGGACGCTGGTAATCACGGCGGCCGTAGTCTTCAAAATTTTGCACTATCAAGGTTTTTGCAAGGTAGACCCGTTCCTGTCCAACCAAAAAAGCCATTTCCGCGCCCTTTTCAAGCAGATGCTCGTTTGTGACCACGACAGACGGCAAAGCCAGCCCTCCCATCTGCGGCAGTACCAGACGAACCGAATAGCCGGCCGCGGTTAAAATCTGCTTGATAGCAAAACCCAAGCGCTTGTTGTCGCCGCGGATCGGCAGTTCACTGGGATTTGCTAGCGGGTAGTAGGAGATGCCAATTTGTATTTTGCCGGAATAATTCGCCAGAAATTGCTCTTTGAGCTGTTTTGCGTCAAAATAATCTTTGAAGACCAACGACGGGGTAAGCCGCGCCTTGCGTCCGAGCGAATCTATGACCTGCATGATCTTGATAGTTCCCCCCAGCAGCTTTTGCAGCTTCACCGCATCGAGGCGCTCTTCTGTTTCGATAATCAAAACCTCGCGGTACAGATCCACGAGGCGAAAATTCAAACGCATGTTTTCAAACACCGCAAACAACTCTGCCAGTGATAACGTGAACACCCGTCCCAGGTTGAAGGCGTATTTGAATTTCATGTCAAAGGTTAGGGGTAGCGAGCAAAAAATTGCTCTGGTGATAGGATATCTTCTGACTGCTGGCTTGTTTTTTGGACTCGGCCAATTTTACAACAATCCAAAACCTCCTGAGATAACGATCGAAGAACCAGCAATCGATTTAACTAAAATTAATGATACTCTAAACACTGCGGTTTCGCAATCATTAAACGAAAATGGTCAAGTAGCGGGCGCAAGCACTGATAGCGCGGACTGCACTGGCAAAATCAAAGGCAATATTTCGTCCAATTCAAAAATCTACCACATGCCCGGCGGGTCATTTTACAACCGCACTGTTCCCGAGATGTGTTTTGACAGCGAAGCCGAAGCCCGGGCCGCCGGCTTTCGCAAAAGCCAGAGGTAAAAACAATTGACCCGCCGAAGATTTACCTCGAGCGGGTCAAAGCAATTGTTTTTAGTCGCAGCCGGTCCATGTGAACCCCTTTGTTTTTCGTCTTGAGGTCTGAAGACCGACAAAAAATTCTAACAGCGGTTCCATTCGCAGTACGATTGCGGCTTTGAGAATCCGGCTGTTGCGCCGGTAGATTTTTCTCGTCTTTGCTCCGGTCGGAGTTACAACGCTCCAGGCCGTCATGCAAAGTTTGTTTTCCTCCGCCCGCCGCTGCCATATCTCACCGCCGTATGGCATGTACCAGTGCGAACTGACTAAGGTAAAAGCGGTGAAATCAGATAGGCGCAGCAGACTGGTAATCGAACGCGCTTCAGAAAATGAATCATATCCCTGCTCGGCAATAAAAACAGGAATTTTTTGCAGACCCTGCTCAGCTAGAAGCTTTTCAACATTCCGCTTTTTCAGCTGAGCCAGTGTGACTCCACCGGGTGTGCGCGGTACGCTGCCCGTGACAATTATCAACGGGGGTATCTTGGTTGACTCCAGCGCTTCTCGAGCTGCGCGCACTGCTTCGCGATCTCGCATGTCGCTCGTTTGGCAAGTCACTCCGTCAGAAACCGAACCGCAGGCAATATCAACAATCGCGATTCTTTCCATGAACCCTCCTCAAGGTTGTAGCTAATCAGAATAGACTTACAATCAAGTATTGTCAACGGCTCAACCGCCGCTTGAGTCGTTGAATTTATGCCCGATTTGAGGTACAATCTACCCATAACATATGGGCATTTTCGGCAAGCTTTTGGGTACTGAAAACCCAGTCAAAGCAGCAAAAACAATAATAGATCAGATCAACAGCCTCGAATCAAAATTCGAGAGTTTTTCGCACGAGCAGCTAAAAGAACAAACGAAAAAATGGCGGGATATGCTCGCAGGCAAAGAATGGGACGAACAAAAGAAAATTCTCGACGAGATTCTTCCTGAAGCATTCGCCGCGGTGCGTGAAGCGGCCAAGCGAACCCTCAAACAGCGGCACTACGATGTGCAGCTCATTGGCTCGATCATGCTGCATCAGGGCAAAGTCACGGAAATGCGCACCGGTGAAGGAAAAACTTTGACCGCGACCTTAGCCATTTATCTCAACGCTCTTGCCGGCAGAGGAGTACATCTGGTAACTGTTAACGATTACCTGGCGCGGCGCGATGCTTCATGGATGGGACAGGTTTATGATTATCTGGGCTTGAGCGTATCAGCGATCAGTCACGAGGCTTCGTATCTCTATTCTAAAACGGCCGCTGCTCAGTCTGAAAAAGAAGAAATCCTGCAGGTAGATGTCGAGAACATGATTCCTGTCTCGCGGCAGCAAGCTTACGCGGCTGATATTCTCTACGGCACGAACAATGAATTTGGCTTTGATTATCTCAGGGACAACATGGCTCCGTCGCTCAAACAAATGGTCCAGCGCGAGCTGCATTACGCTATTGTGGACGAGGTGGATTCTATTCTTATTGATGAGGCCAGGACTCCGCTTATCATTTCCGCGCCTGACGTGGAAAGCACAGATCTTTACCGCGAGTTTGCAGGATTTGCGAAAACTCTGTCGCCTGATGACTATGTGCTTGAGGAAAAGCACCGCCAGGTTACCTATACCGAGAAAGGATATGAAAAACTCGAGAAGAAATACGGGCAGGAAATCTACAGCGATATTAAGCTTCGCCACCATGCCGATGTAGCCTTGCGCGCGCAAACCTTGTTCAAGCTTGACCGAGATTATGTATCGCGCGGCGGCGAAATCATCATCGTCGATGAATTCACCGGCCGCATGATGATCGGCCGGCGCTACTCCGAGGGCTTACATCAAGCCATTGAGGCCAAGGAAAACGTTCGGGTTAAACAGGAATCCAAAACCCTCGCGACTATAACATTTCAGAACTATTTCCGCCTTTACAAAAAGCTTGCTGGCATGACTGGAACCGCCCAGACCGAGGCGGAAGAGTTCCACAAAATCTACAAGCTCGACGTGGTAGAGATCCCCACTAACAAAGACATGATCAGGAAAGATCTTCCTGATAGCGTCTACAAAAGTGAAGCAGGAAAATTCACGGCGATCATCAGAGAAATCAAAGAGCGCAACAACACCGGTCAGCCGATGCTAGTCGGCACGATTTCTATCGAGAGGAATGAACACCTCTCGCAGCTCCTCAAAAAAGCCGGAGTTAAACACGAGGTCTTGAATGCCAAGAACCATGAGCGCGAAGCGCACATTATCGCGCAGGCCGGACGCCTTGGGGCAGTCACACTGGCCACAAACATTGCAGGCCGCGGCGTAGACATTTTACTTGGCGGTAACCCGCCCGGCGCAGGAGAAGCAAAACAGGTCAGAGAAGCGGGGGGCTTGCACATCCTTGGCACAGAGCGCCATGAAGCCAGACGCATTGATAACCAACTGCGCGGACGCGCCGGTCGTCAGGGCGATCCAGGTTCGTCACAGTTCTTTATTTCGCTTGATGATGATCTGATGAGGATTTTTGGCGGTGAGCGCGTGAAGAAAATGATGGACAGCCTTGGCGTTCCAGATGATCAGCCAATCGAAAATTCGCTCGTCAGCAAATCCATCGAAAATGCTCAGCGAAAAATCGAGGGATTCAATTTTGATACCCGAAAACACGTCCTCGATTTTGACGATGTCCTCAACAAGCAGCGCGAGACCATCTACAACCGGCGCCGCAAAATTCTGAAGGGCGAGATCGACCTCAGGGCACAGATTTTGGAGAAGATCAACCAGGAAATTACGGCGATTGTCAGCACCGAGGAGGACGTTGAAACTCGAATCAAGGCTTTGAATACTATTTTTCCGCTCGGTCCCGAGTTTGAGGAGAAAGTTAAGAAATCTGGCGCAGAGATGTTGATAACTGATTTGACAACGGCAACTGGAAAACTCTATTCGCACAGAGAAGAACATCTCACCGCTCCACTGCTGCGCGAGATCGAAAAAATTATCACGCTGCAAACTATGGACAATTTCTGGATGGAGCATCTGGACACTATGGATCACCTGCGCCAGTCAGTGCGGCTGCGCGGTTACGCGCAAAAAGACCCGCTCATTGAATACAAACAGGATGGCCTGCGCCTTTTTGAGCAGATGCTGCGGGCTATTGACCGCACTATCGTTTATACTATTTTCAGGGTAGAAGTAAAGCCGAGAGAAGAATCGAGTAGAACTTCTGCGGTACAGACAAAGGCGCTGACCCCAGAAGGAAAAGAAATTGGCCGCAATGATCCTTGCCCCTGCGGCAGTGGAAAAAAATGGAAAAAGTGCGGTATGCTTAACACTGATGAACATCAAAAGTTAATCTCGCAAAAATAAATGATTCGAAATTTTTTGTTTTACTTACTGTTGCTCCTGATCGGGATCGGCGGGGGAGCGTATTTATTTTCAGAAACACAGCGCCGGCAGCCGCTGGATTTTCAAAACTGCGAACCAGCCTGCCTTCAAACCAACGAAGCGCTGGGGCTCCTTGCTTCCATTGGCGTCAAATACGCAGCCGATTATATCCCTGATAAGATTTATGAGACAGACAAGACCGTTGCCATGGTTCATCCTGCCGCGAAAGCCAAGCATCACTATGTCATTGTTCCGAAGAAAGACATCAAAAACATTGCCGAGGTTTCCGAAGATGAACGCGTTTATCTGCTTGACGCAATCGCGGTTGCGCAAAGAATCATCAGGGATAAAAATCTTACGACCTATCAGCTGGTCACTAACGGACCAGGCTATCAAGACGTGACGTATTTGCATTTTCACCTGGTCTCGGAATGAAACTCATACTAGGTTCGGCCTCAGCAAGGCGCAAAAAAATTCTGGAGGACATGGGGTTCAGCTTTGAAATAATAACGCCGAATATTGACGAGAAGGCTATTCGCCTCGACGATCCCCAGCGATTAGTGCTGGCTCTCGCCAACGCTAAAGCCGACGCTATTCTCGGCAAAATCCGCGAACCGGCCATCATCATTACTTCTGACCAGGTTGTGAGCTTCAATGATCTCATCTTGGAAAAACCGGAGGACGCGGAAGACGCGAAGCGAATGCTCAGAAGCTACGCCAATGCTTCAGTCAAACCGGTAACCTCCGTGGTCGTTACAAATACAATAAACAACCAGCGCTTTTCCGGTGTCGATGTCGCTGCGGTTGATTTTAAAAGATTCACTGAGGACTCGCTCGATAAAATAATCGCTAATAGGGAGGTTAATGTCCTTGATCGCGCTGGTGGCTTCGCTGTAGAGCACCCGCTATTCAGTCCGTTTATCGAAAGAATACATGGCGAGGTAGAAAGCATTATGGGCCTGCCCAAAACACTGACGCTAAAACTCCTTGCCAAGGCAAACTATGACTAGGTCGCAGGTGCTGGAAAGAGTTGCCAGCTGAAGCGACTGCTAGCGAAAAGGTAGCCGCGGCCTTGGCATTTCTGCCCGGTTTTGGCATAATATCGGGAGATGTCTAAGGGTGTACTGTTTATAAAATTTATAGCAATCCTGCTGCTGGCGGTCACCGCCGGCTTTATTGTGTTTGATAAGCTGCCGCTTCTGAAGATCAACAAAACTTTGCCGTTCCGTTTAGGACTCGATCTGCAGGGCGGCACACACCTTGTCTATGAAGGGAATCTGCACGACATACCGGAAGGCGACCGCGACGACGCGATGGACAGTGTACGCGAGGTCATTGAGCGACGCGTAAATGCTTTTGGTGTCACTGAGCCTGTGGTACAGGTCGCGAGCAAGGATCGCTTGATTGTTGAACTCCCAGGTGTCAAAGATATCAACGAAGCAATCAAGCAGATTGGGCAGACTCCGTTTTTAGAATTTCGCGAGCTGAACCCAGACTATGCAGCTCCGGAAGATCCCGCGCAAATCGACATGTTGCAGCAGTTCAAACCAACAGGATTGTCGGGAAAACATCTGCAGCGATCAGAAATAGTATTTGATCCAAGCTCTGGCATCCCCCAGATCAGCCTGCGGTTCAATGACGATGGCAAGCAGTTATTTTCAGCAATAACTAAACGCAATATTGGGGGACCAGTCGCCATATTTCTCGACGGGCAGCCGATCTCCGCGCCAACAGTTCAGCAGGAGATCACTTCCGGACAAGCGGTAATCACTGGCGATTTCACGCGCGATGATGCCAGACAGCTCGTGGAACGTCTGAACGCTGGCGCTCTTCCGGTACCAATCAAGCTGATTCAGCAGCAAAATGTCGGGCCTTCGCTTGGTCAGGAATCTTTGCGTAAAAGCGCGGCGGCCGGTCTGATAGGTTTTATCGCGATCGCTTTGTTTATGATCAGCTATTATCGCTTTCCGGGATTTATCGCTGTTGCGGCGCTTGTTATTTACGTTCTCCTCAGCCTCGCGATTTTCAAATTGTTTGGTATGACTCTGACCCTGGCTGGAATCGCGGGCTTTATTCTGTCTGTGGGCATGGCTGTGGACGCCAATATTCTAGTTTTTGAACGCACCAAAGAAGAGGTCAGGGACGGCCAGGGGCAAGAAAAATCCAGGGAAGAGGGTTTCAGGAGAGCCTGGAACGCGATCAGGGATTCAAATCTGTCATCGCTGATAACCGTGTTTATATTGGGGTATTTTGGATCCAGTCTGATCCGCGGATTTGCGGTCACGCTTGGCATTGGTGTGGCGGTATCTATGTTTACCGCGCTCATAGTCAGCAGAACTTTCCTAAGATTAATGCAGCTCAAAAACAATGTTTAGCGTTATCAGAACGTACAAAATCTGGTTTGCGATCTCAGGCGCGCTCATCGTAGCATCATTGGTTTTACTTTTTACCTGGGGGCTGCAGCCCAGTATCGAGTTTCGCGGCGGTTCGCTTCTGGAGATTCAATTTGAAAAACCTGTGAATCCTGTGGAACTCAGAGGACACCTGGCCAGCAGCGGCTTTTCCGACGCAGTAGTTCAATCATCCAGTGAAACCATTTTGTTTATCAAAACCCGGCCGCTGGAAGGGGAGACGCTCGCGAATTTCAAAAGAACTATTTCCGACCGCTTCGGAAATTTCCAAGAGCTAAGATTTGATTCAATCGGTCCCGCCGTCGGAAAAGAACTGGTAAACAGAGCGTATTTGCAAATTGTGCTGGTTGTGCTCGGTATTGTTTTGTATATTGCTTATTCGTTTCGCAAAGTTTCGGAAATCGCCAAAGAAGCCAAAATATCTTCCTGGAAGCTCGGTTTCGCAGTCATTATCACGCTTGCGCATAACCTGATCATAACGGTCGGTCTGTTTGTCGTTTTAGGAAGGTACAAGAGTGTAGATGTTGATTCGCTGTTTGTAACGGCGCTGCTCACGGTTTTCGGCTACAGCGTTCATGACACAATTGTCGTATTTGACCGTATTCGCGAGAGCCTGGGTAAATACAAATTCAAACCGCTTGATAAAATAATTGACTTTTCAATTTATTCCACGCTCGCCAGATCAATCAACACCGGATCTTCTTTGATTTTCGTGATGATCGCTTTGCTGCTGTTCGGAGCAGGAACGATTTTCTATTTTGTCTTGGCGCTTCTGGTTGGCGTGGTAGTAGGAACCTATTCCTCAATTTTTATCGCAAGCCCCATACTGTATCTTTGGCAAAAAAGGTAGTCCCCTGATTTTTTTGACAAATGCTTGCTTTTATGCTATACTAGCAAGCATGAAGAACAACACGAGCGTGGATGGACAGTCTGAACAGGAGCCATCGCACGGCATTCTCGACACCATAAGCTTTTCGCAGCAAAACGAAGTCCTCAGGACATTCGACCCGCAAGGCGCTGTTCTGGATCATCTAAGCAAACTTCCTGAACGGGAAAGGCAGGTTTTGGTTGGCAGATACGGGCTGGAGGACGGCGAAAGCTTGACCCTCGAGCAAATCGGGCAAAAACTGAATCTAACGCGCGAGCGTATTAGACAGATCGAAAAAGATGCTTTCAAAAAATTGCAAAAGCTGGCCATGCCGGAGAATTTACGCAAAGGGGTAGATCTGATATTTCAAATCGTGGAAGATAGGGGAAACCTAGCCAGAGAGAATCAGATCATGTCATCGCTTCTGACTGGAAACAGCTCTGCCGCCGCGAAGCAAAGTGTCGCATTTATTCTCAATCTTGCGCCAGCCTTTGGCTTGCTCCGGGAAAGCGCTGATTATCATCAAAGCTGGTACCTGGCCGGGTTTGACCGTGAATTTTTGGGACTGCTATCCAAAGCAGCCGCGGAAATTTTGCGGGAAAAAGGCAAGCCCCTGCCTGTGTCAGAATTGGCAAAACTCATCAAGGAGCGTTTAGCCATTCCGGAACTTGAAAATATTTCCGTTGATGCGATCGAAAGCCACATGAGTGTCTCAAAACTGCTTGGCCGCAATCCCTACGACGAAATTGGTCTCGTCTCATGGGCGCAGATCAATCCCAAAGATGTCGGCGATAAAGCATTTTTGATTCTTTCCCACATTGGCAAACCTGAACACTACTCGAAAATCACCGAACTCATTAATAAACAGGGTTTTGACAGCCGCACTGCCCACAAAGAATCAGTGCACAATGAGCTAATCAAAGACAAGCGTTTCGTTCTGGTCGGTCGCGGCATATACGCGCTTGCAGAATGGGGATATCAAAAAGGCGTAGTCGCGGATATTATCACTGAGGTTATTCGCAAGGCCGGCGAGCCATTATCAAAAGAACAAATTATAGAAGCTGTCTTCAAGCAGCGAGTGGTCAAAAGAAACACGATTATCGTGGGCTTATCAAACAAAAACAAATTCCGCAAAAACGCGGAAAATAAATATATCAATGTACAATGATTTAGTAGAAGTTCTCAGAACAGCTGAATGGCTTCTGGTGCACGGCGGGTGGATCATCTTTGCCGGCGCGATGCTTTATATGTTTTACGAGCTTTATCTTGAGCATCTTCAAATCGAGTGGTACAACAGCCTCAAATGGATTTTTCTGAAGGTGACCGTGCCCCCGGAAAACGAAAGGAGTCCGCTGGCGTTCGAAAACATTTTTGACCAGCTGCATTCCATTCAGGAAACTATCAGCTGGGCAGAGTCGCATCTAGAAGGGCAGTTTCAAATATGGATCACTTGGGAAATTACGAGTATCGGAGGGGTAATTGGCAACTATATCCGATGTCTGCCAAAACACCGCGATTCGATAGAAGCGGCAATCTATTCCGAATTTCCAGCGGCAGAAATCACCGAGGCGGAGGACTATTTTACTAAATTGCCTCCTTATGACCCCAACACCTCGCCCTATGACATTTTCGCTTTTACATTCCGCTACATCCGGCGCAACGAATACCCAATCAAAACCTACAAATTTTTTGAGCACCCTACCGCGGAAACCATGGTTGATCCGGTGGCTGGGATATGGGAAGAGCTGGGCAAGATCAGCCCCTACGAAATGTTTGTCATCCAGTTTGTTCTTCGACCTATCGGGAATGACTGGAAGGAACATGGGTACGAGTTTGTGCAAAAATTAAAAGGCGTGCCGGAGTTTCAGGACGGACATCATGGCAGCGATCCGATCATGGGCTTTCTCGGAAAAATTATTGGTCCCTTTCTCGATCTATTCATCCGCTCCGACGCAGAGCACGCGCCGGCCCACAAAGAAGAACCGCCTAGCCTTATGCTGCATTTGACTGAAGCGGAGAAACAGACTATCGGCCTCATCGAAACCAAGCTGTCGCATTGGACGTATCAAACTAAGATTCACTGCATGTATGTGGCGCCGAAAGAGAAATACAACCCGACCCTGATCCTTCGCGCCGTCATCGGAGCTTTTAAAGCATTTGGCGCGGCAAATATCAATTCCCTTAAGCCTTATCTGGCACGCTGGACCAAAGTCAACTACTATTTATTTAAGGAATGGGAGAAGCCAATTACCAGATTCCGTCTCGAGTGGAGAAAACGCAAATATTTTCGCTTTATGAAAAATCGTTTTTGGTTCCATGGCCCCAAAACCAATATCATGAGCACGGAAGAACTCGCCACTCTTATCCATTTCCCGATGCTGACGGTGAAGGTTCCGAATGTTGAAAAAGTTCAGGTCAAAAAAGAACAACCGCCGATAGATTTACCAATAGTTCCGGATCTATAACATATGGCTGAAAAAGAGCAAATCAACGTTTTTGCGCGAACAAATTTCAGAAACAAGGAAGTTGCTTTTGGCATCAAAACAGATGATAGACGCCGCCATGTTTATATTATCGGTAAAACCGGCATGGGTAAGACCACTATGATCGAAAATATGATTGTGCAGGATATTGTCGCGGGGAATGGCGTAGCTTTTGTAGATCCGCATGGTGATTCCGTGGAAAAAATCCTGAACTATATTCCCTCCTCGCGCATTAACGACGTGGTGTATTTTAACCCGGCTGATCTTGATTATCCGATAGCTTTTAACCCGCTGGAATCAGTCGATCCAAAATACAAACATCTGGTTGCCTCGGGTCTCATGGGAGTTTTCACCAAAATGTGGGCAAATGTCTGGAGCGCGCGGATGGAATATATCCTCAACAACACGATCTTGGCTCTTCTGGACACCCCGGGAAACACCATGCTTGGCATCGCGCGCATGCTCGTCGACAAAAAATTCCGGCAGCGTATCGTGGCCAACATCCGCGACCCGGTCGTGAAATCTTTCTGGGTGGACGAATTCGCCAATTACAACGACAAATTTCGCAGCGAGGCTATCGCCCCAATCCAAAACAAAGTTGGACAATTCTTATCATCCGCACTGATCCGCAACATTGTCGGACAGACCAAAAGCTCCATCGATCTGCGAGAGCTCATGGATCAAAAGAAAATCCTGCTCCTGAATCTTTCGAAAGGTAGAATTGGCGAGGATAACTCTGCCTTGCTGGGTGCTATGTTCATTACCAAGCTGCAGCTCGCGGCCATGAGCCGGGTGGATGTTCCCGAGGATGAACGAAAAGATTTCTATCTCTATGTCGACGAATTTCAAAATTTCGCGACCGAATCGTTTGCCACGATTCTTTCCGAGGCAAGAAAATATCGCTTGAATCTGACGATCGCGCACCAGTATATTGGACAGTTGATTACCGAGAATAGCACCAAGATCAAAGATGCGGTTTTCGGAAACGTAGGAACCATTATTTTGTTTCGCATTGGAGCCACGGACGCGGAAGCGCTCGAGAGCGAATTTGACCCGACTTTCACCCCCAACGACATGGTAAACCTAACCAAATACCATATATATTTGAAACTCATGATCAATGGCGTGTCATCTCACCCGTTTAGCGGAGTAACCCTGCAGCCGCTTGCGCAAAAAACCGGCAACGAGGACAAGGTTATCAAAGTGTCCAGAGAAAGATACGGCAATAAACGTGAAGAAATCGAAGAAAGAATTACAAAATGGATGGGCCAGGAATACCACAAAGAAGCGGCTAATGCAGAGCTAACCATTGACGAAGAAGAGGCGGCTCGCGGCGGGGTCATCTTTGAGAGAAAAACTGCGGCCCCAGAGACAGAGGCACACAAGCCAGAGGAAGTAAAAGTCGCAGTACCAGAGGTGAAAGAAAAAAAACCGCAAAACAAGCCAAAATCTACGGAAATCTGGGACACGGTGGCCAAAGAAACGGAAAAAAAACGCGAGGAGACCGCAAAAAAAGTAGCCAACAAGCTTATATTCAATTTTGGAGAACCGAAAGAAAAAACGCCCTCACCCAGCACGGAGGAAAAGCAGGAGGTTGCACCTGAGACAAAACTCGCTCAGCCCGGACAGTCAATCAAACCTGGACAAAAAATAAAATTTTAGAAAGATTGGAAAGATTGGGCTGATGCTCGGTTCGCTGAAATTCGAGCAAAGTAAGAGAGGGGGGAGATTATACATCCAAAAAAATCCCAGTTGTCACGATCTAAACCAAAGCCGCCGAAAGGCGGTTTTGTGTTACCCCGAATTTGCCATTTGTTGCCCTTGTAGCGAGCTTTGCGACACCGGTACACCATTGATACCGCTTCCCGATCCAATCCCACCGGTTTGACCGAATTTAAGAGCCTGATGCCGATTTTGCATACTTTGCACACTGTACTGCACAAAAAGTCCCTTTTTTGTGCAGTACAGTGATACAACTGAACAAAATAGGATACTTTTGCCCGTTCATGACAGAAAAGCGGATATCAGGCTTTACAGCACATTTCGCGTATGGTACACTAGTGTTATAATCATGAAAAGCAGAAAAAACCTATTAGAACAGCTTAAATCCTTACCCCATTTCGGGAAGAATACTGTTTATCAGCTTGGTAAACAGCTGGGGCTTAAGGACGGCACGGTTGACACTTACATCAGCCGGTTTTTGAAATACAAAGAAATCATCTGGCTCAATAAGGGTTTGTACGTGTCTACCGACTTCTTTGAGAAAAATAAGAACGACATTTCTTATTCGTTTTATCTCGCTAACGTGATACGCACGCCTTCCTACGTGAGCTCATGGGCGGCTCTCCAGTATTACAATCTCGCTACGGAAGCGGTCCATTCCATTACTTCGGTCTCTCCCAAAGCCACGCGAGATTTCGAGACCAAGGCCGGTAATTTCTCATACCAGTCAATCAAGAAGGATTTGTTTTCCGAATTTTCCCTTACTAAGGGCAAGTTTGATTTTTATATAGCCTCGCCCTCGAAAGCATTGTTCGATTTACTGTATTTCAGAACGCATCAGTTCCGCGGCACTAAATCGGAGAACATCAAAGCGTTGGTCGAGGAATTGCGGATCGACATTGACGAAATGGATAAGATAGAACAGGAAAAGTTTTATACAATGATTAAAAAATACTCCCATGAGTGAACGACTAACCTCAATCTTAAAAAGAAAGCTGGAAGACCTCGCTAACTACGGCGGCCTTGATGCCGAGACACGGCGTAACGCGCTCAAAGAGGAGTTGCAGTATTACGTTCTCAATTTCATCTATCATCATCCGGAATACAACAGCTGGATCATGTATGGTGGTTCGGCTCTGCGCATCATTCATGGATTGGATCGCATGTCCGTTGATCTTGATTTCGAAGTCACACACGAGGTAACCGAAAAGTTTCTTGATGAGCTGAAAAAAGAAGTCGATGAGCATTTCGCCAACACCTACGGTACGAATGCCGACTTCTTATCGATTAAAACCACCAAGGGCCGCGGATTGCTCTTAAAATTCACTGTCGGCGAAGAGCTAAGCTTTGGGCATTCATCGAAACAGATACACATAAAGATTGACCTCAATCATTTCGTGGCGCCGAAAACCGTTACCGAGCGCAGGCCGATAAATCGTGATCAGTTGTCGTTCGTTATCATCACTTACAATATGTCCGCGCTTATGGCGAGCAAGATTGCCGCCATCTTTCTACGAGGGACTCGCGGCGTAGGCGAGGCGATCTACGAGGAAAAGGGCAGAGATATTTATGACCTCCTCTGGTATATGAATAAGAAAGTAGTGCCAGATTTCGATTACATAAGTGCGAAAGATATCGATGTCAAAGACCCTCGCGCGCTTTTCGATAAGCTCACGATTCAGATCAACAAAGTAAGCGACAAAAATCTCGAACAGGATCTCGAGCCGTTGTTCGTGGATAAAAACTATATTCGAAACTGGCTGAAGAACTGGCGAGAGAGTTACTTGCGACTTCTGGATGAGTATAAAATCCATACAGTGACTGCATTGCGGGAGATACTCGTAAAAGAAGATTTCAGCACAGACAATTTTTCCTTTACTTATATGTATGACACGATGGAAAAAGATATTGTAAAGGTTGTCTATACAGTGACTTATGAATGGATAAAATTTCAGAAGCCCTTAGGGGTGGATACGAGGGAAGATTTGATGGGGTTGGTGAGAGTTGAATCAGGCACGGAACTAAATGATCAAATCAAACAGTTTCTGGCGTTATTTTTTACAAAAAACGCATCCTATTTTAAAAAAGTGAATAATATCATGCTTGGCGATGCCATTACTACCAAGG
>MFEF01000003.1 GCA_001777515.1 Candidatus Doudnabacteria bacterium RIFCSPHIGHO2_01_48_18 | reverse complement strand
AGGCAATCATCTCTATCCGATTCTGGTAGAGAACCGGGACGAATTTTTGGTAAATATGAAAAATGCCGGCATCCACTGCGGAGTGCATTATTTGCCGCTGCATCAAATGAAAGCTTATCGAAAATATGCGAAAGGAGCCCTACCGGTTACGGAATATATCGGTAAGCGTTGTGTCAGTCTTCCGCTTTATCCTGACCTGACTGTCAAGGAGATCGCGTTTATCATAAAAGAGGTAAAGAAAAACGAGGTGAGGCATGGATAATCCGGAGATAAAAGAAAACGCGGTTTATACGCCCAAAGAGACAGAGGAACTGCTGAAGATCAGTACCAGTACTGTAAAACGCATGCTCAAGAAAGGCCTCATCCGTGCCAACAAAGTCGGCGGACAGTACCGCATCATGGGCAAAGAGATTCTTCGCCTGGTGTCGCCAGAGCTAGAAAAAAAGGCCGTCAAATCTTATTTGGACATCAAGAAGAAAGTTGTGGACAGGATAAACCCATGGTAAAAGATGTAAAACAGCTATACGTTCTCTTCCGAGACGCATTCGGCAGATATAAACCCCAGATCATTCTCCTGGCGGTTTTAGGTTTTATGGCAGGCTTGCTCGAGGGTGTCGGTGTCAACGCCCTCATCCCGCTGTTTTCTTTTGCGGCCGGCGAAGCAGGCGGTACTGATTTTATTTCCCAGATGATTGGCCGGTTGTTTGCGCTGTTTGGTGTTCCCTTGACTGTAAAATGGCTGGTGAGTTTTATTGCCGTATTATTTTTGTTCAAGGCTATGCTGACGATTTTGATTGACTATTTGAAGATCCGCATTACCACAGATTATGAAGAGCAGACGAGGGCCCGGCTGTTTGAAAAGGTTCTTAACTCTAGCTGGACTCACCTCATGCGACAAAAACTCGGAGTTTTGGAGACTATTCTTGCGATCGATGTTCCGACTAGCGCGAAGTTCTTGGAGCAAATTGCTGGCGGAATTATGGTGATCACGGGACTGCTGATTTATGTATTTTTTGCTTTTAACATTTCAGCGCCGATAACCCTCATGACCTTAGGTTTGGGAACTTTGTTGTTTTTTGTGTTCCGGCCATTTTTGAAACGCATCAATACTCTGGCGATCGAGCGCAACAGGCACATGAAAGAAAGCGCGCACCATGTATCAGAAAACATCTTTGGCGTCAAAACTGTAAAAACTATGTATGTGGCAGCCGAAGTCGCGAGTAAAGGCCGCGGCATTTTTCGTAAGCTTCGTTTCTCAACACTGCAAGTCCCGTTTCTAAAAAGCATAACCAACGCGGTTACTGAACCGATTGCTGTTATATTTGTGTCCTTGATTTTTGCGACTACGTATCAGCGCCCCGATTTCAATCTCGCGGTATTGATCGCCATTGTTTACCTTGTGCAGCGCATGTTCGTTTATTCTCAGCAGGTTCAACGCATCGCTCACGCCGTAAGCGATTTTTCACCGCACGTGCAGAGTGTCCTGCATTATGAGACTAAAGCCAATACCAATCCAGAAATAGACAGCGGACGAGGCGGATTTGAGTTTGCTAGGGAATTGAGATTTGATGATGTTTCGTTTGCTCATGACGGCAGCGCTTACGTCTTGTCTAACGTAGACTTGGTTATCCAGCGAGGATCGCTTATCGGACTGATTGGTCCTTCCGGCGCGGGAAAGACAACTCTTGTTGATTTGCTTCTGCGCTTGTTTGAGCCTACAAGCGGCGCAATATTGCTCGATGGGCGAAATATTTCCGAGATTTCGCTTGCGGAGTGGCGCAAGAAAATTGGCTACGTTTCCCAGGATATTTTCCTCATCAACGACACAATCGAAAATAATATCAGATTTTACAATAAAAATATTTCTAAGACAGAAATAGAAAAAGCAGCTCTCATGGCCAATATCCACGATTTTGTTCTTAGTTTGCCGCAAGGGTACGACACCGTGATTGGCGAACGCGGTGTTCGTTTGTCCGGTGGAGAACGGCAGCGCGTTGTGCTTGCGCGCGTCCTTGCCCGCAAACCAGAGATATTGATTCTCGATGAAGCGACCAGCTCGCTTGATAACGAATCCGAGGCGCAGATTCAAAAGGTTATCAAAAACCTCAAAGGCAGGATAACAGTTCTGGCTATCGCGCACCGTTTATCAACGGTTATGGATTCGGATAAACTTTTAGTTCTGGAAAACGGCAAACTGGTCGAGCAGGGAGAACCAAAAGCGCTGCTGGCGGACAAGAATTCCTATTTTTTTAGAACGTATAATATTATTCAGAATAATTAATTATGAACGTGACCCTGGACGGTGAAAAAATAAAATTGTGGCCGCTGACTGATGATGATGCTACAGCAGAGTACCCCGTCTGGTTAAACAACCCTGAGGTCAACCAGTACATGGAAAGCCGTTTTCAAACGCACACCATGGAGAGCGTTAAGCAATATATTGCGGACCGCAATGCTGAGTCAAACACATATTTTTTTGCGATTGTCAGAAAAGATAGCGATAAAATGATAGGTACTATCAAACTCGGACCAGTGCATGCTGGTCACAGCCGCGGCGAGATTGGCATCATGATCGGAGACAAAGATTCGTGGGGTCAGGGTTTTGCCACGGAAGCCATCCGACTCATCAGTGATTATGGTTTTGAAAAATTGGGGCTTCACAAGATCATTGCCGGAGCTTATAGCGCGAACCAGGGGTCAATCAAAGCTTTTTTGAAAAACGGTTTTCATGAAGAAGCGGTTTTAAAAGAACATAGTCGGAGCAGGGATGGTTTTATGGATGAAGTTCGGTTAGCAAAATTTAATCCTAATTCATAACCACCATGAAGAACCAATACGATCTAAAAGGTAAGAAAATTCTTGTTACTGGAGCCAATGGCCAGCTTGGTCAGGCGTTCGTGACGGCTTTGCTGGAGAGTAAAGCATTTGTTTACATCACTGACATTCAGGACGAAATAAATAACGATTTTGCCAAAGCGCTAGCTGACAAAGGACTTGCAGATTATAAATACATAAAACTCGATGTAACGAGCGAAAAATCGGTCGAAGCATGCGCTGCCGAGGCTAGCGATGTGGGTGTCCTCATCAACAATGCCGGTATCGCGGTTTTCACGCCGTTCGAGCAGCGTACTGAAGAGGAAATAGACAATGTGATGAAGGTCAACATCAAAGGCACGATTCTTTGTTCGAAAATCTTCTCCCGCAAAATGATCAAAATCAAGAGCGGCAAAATCATCAATACTGCTTCAATGTATGGAGTTGTGCCTGCTGACAAAAAGATCTATGGGGATTCCGGCCGCAACAGCTCTGATATTTATGCGGCTACCAAAGCTGGGATTATTCAGCTGACTAGATATCTAGCCGCTTATCTCGGCGAGCATAACATTACTGTCAACGCGATTAGTCCGGGCGGAGTGTTTAATAACCAGAAACAAGTATTCATAGATAATTTTCTGGAAAAAACGCCGATGAAGCGCATGACTTATACTGATGACCTGGTTGGCACAGTCTGTTTTTTGGCCTCAGACGATTCAGGCTATATTACAGGGCAAAATATTGTTATCGACGGCGGCTTCACACTTAATCAATAATTTTGCCAATTTCTTGTCTCAAAACGATTAATTAAGCATATGTCAAAAAAATTTATAGAATTGAATATCGGCCGGAACAAGCCAACATTTATTATTGCGGAAGCTGGCATTAACCATGATGGCGATCTTGATCTCGCCTTCAAAATGGTGGACACAGCGAAAGCGGCTGGCTCAAGCGCGATCAAATTTCAAACCTATACCGCGGAAAAGCGGGCCAAAGCTGATTCTCCGATTTTTGCGGGTCTGAAACAGCGCGAGCTTTCTTATGACCAGCAGCGAAAAATCAAAGAGTACGCAGACCAAAAAGGCTTAATGTTTTTTTCCACGCCATTTGATCCTGAGGCGGCAGAGTTTTTACAGAGCCTTGAGGTGCCGCTGATGAAGATTGCCTCGTTTGATATCGTTAACAAGGTGCTTCTCGAGGCTGTGGCCAAAACCGGCACACCAACGATCATCTCGCGGGGCATGGCAAGCCGCGAGGAGATTGACACGGCAGTGAAGATTTTTGAAAAATACGGGACCGAGTACGCGATTCTCCACTGTGTGTCGTCGTACCCGGCGCCAAAAGAAGAGGTCAACCTGAACATTATCAATTCTCTGCTGCAAAATTATTCCTGCCCAGTCGGATATTCGGACCATACGCTAGGCGCTGAGGCGTGCGTGTACGCGGTAGCGCTTGGTGCTAGGATCATTGAAAAGCATTTTACTACTGACAAAACGAGAAGCGGAGCTGACCACAGCATGTCGGCTGACGGCGGAGATATAAAGGAGTTAGTAGAGAAAATCCGCCAGCTGGAAACCATGCTGGGAAACGGCGAAATCAAATCCCTCCCAGTGGAGGAACCGATCAGGATTTATCGCCGGGAAACGTAAATATCTAGCAAGGATTATGAAGCCAAAGATTGCTACTCCCATCTCAAAACTCTTTAACAACTCTTCATTGCAGAAAGAGATTTTGGAGCTATCAGACGTTGTGGAGCTGAGAGAATACTCAAACCCGATCGAGAGCGATTTGCCGCGCATATATCACTGTGACTGGAGTGTTGTGGATGTGTGGTCTGCGGAAGAAGTCGAAAAAATTGCCAATATAATTCGCAGTAACAATCCGCAGCTGGTGACTTTTCATGTTAACTCTTGCTACTTCAAGCCGCCGATTGAGGATGACATGTTCGTGCCCTCGGGCGAAAAGCTTGCGGAATCAGAACTCATAGGGAATGCCCGCAGAAATCTAGAAAAATTAGAGACGGCAGTTGGGCGCAAATTTCAAAAAGGCGTAGAAAATACCAACTATTACCCAACAGGGGCATATGAGATCGTCACCACACCTGAGTTTCTAAATAAACTGATGTCTGAATTTGATATGAAATTCTTACTGGATATGGCGCACGCGCAAATCACTGCCATTAACAAAAAGATCGCACTGGAGGATTATTTAGGAAGATTAAACCTGGACCGCGCCATACAGATGCACATCAGCCGCCCCGACAAAAATGAAACACTCGCCAAGGACATCCATGAATCGCTTGAGGACGACGATTGGGACATGGTTAGAAAGCTTGTGTCACGGTGTCCCAATTTGCAGTATATGACACTGGAGTACTACAAAGATGATAAGAAGCTCATCTTGATGCTGAAAAAATTAAAGGAAATATTAGCATGACAGCCTTAGTTGAAAAACTTAATTGGGACAGTGATTTTTTTGGGTTCAATATTGCCCGCTTGAACCGCTCGCGTATCACTGACGCTGACATGAAGCGTGTATTGCAATTTTGCAAAAAGAACAAAATCAGATGTTTATTTTACCGGGCACCAGCTGATGATGGCAAAATTGTCGACTTGGCGGAGCAGTACGGTTTTCATTTCTCCAATTTTCGGGTGACCTATATGCTTGAGACAGATATGGGTTATAGACCAGCAAAAATTGGCAAAGCAAATTTTATCTTGCGTCAATGCCGGAAAATGGATTTACCGGAACTTTCCCGTATTTCAAAAAATCTCTATACCGCAAGCAGGTTTTATTTTGATAAGCATTTTTCCAGAAAAGCATGTGATCAGCTTTATATCCAGTGGATGAAAAATCTCGGGTCAGGTAAAAAAGATCATGGCATTTATGTTTTGGCTGACAAGAAAAAAATTGCAGGATACATCGGCTACAAACAAACAGCCGCAGGTATCAGCCTGACATTGATTGGGGTAAATCGCAAGTTTCAGGGACAGGGGATCGGTAAGATTATGCTCACAGAGTTTTTGAATGAAATGCGCAAACAAGGTTTTGATAAATTCGAAGTAGTAACCGAAGGGAGAAATATTGTTTCGCAGCGGCTCTATCAGGGAGCGGGATTTAGAATCACTGCGAGCGCAATAGATTATCACAAATGGTTTTAGTTATCATACAAGCCAGGCTCGGCTCCACCAGGCTTCCCAAGAAAGTCCTCCTGCCATTTGGCAAAGGGCATACGGTATTGAGTTTCATGCTGGACCGCGTGAAGCAGGCGACATTAATAGATAACGTACTCGTCGCCACAACTACAAATCCAGACGACCAGAGCCTTGTGAATTATTTACTGAGTATTGGTCAAAAATATTACGCAGGCAGCGAGACAGATGTGCTCGATCGGTATTACCAGGCCGCCGCGAGTATGTCCCTAGGTGATGATGATGTCGTGGTCAGGCTCACGGGCGATTGTCCATTTTCTGATCCACGACTTCTCGATCAGGTAATCAAGACTTACCTTGATAAGGATTATGATTTTGTCTCCAACAGCCTTGAGCCATACAGCTTTCCTGACGGTCTGGACATTGAGGTATTTTCTTTTAAAAATCTGAAAAGAGCCTGGCAAGAGGCAAAGCTTCCTAGCCACCGGGAACACGTGACATTTTATTTCTGGCAAAACCCGGAAATGTTTAAGGTTTATTACTGCCAGAATGAGAGAAAATTGACTCAATACAGATTGACTCTTGATTATCCTCAGGACTATAAGCTGCTCTCAAAGATCCGCGATCATTTTGGAGATAAGGCCCGAACTGTCCGGTGGCAGGAGATCGTAGAATTTCTGGAGGCAAATCCTGATATCGCCCAAATCAACTCTGAAAACAAGCAGAACGCGGGCTGGCAATCAGCTTTAGATGAAGATAAAAAATTTTTAAATAATTAATTTTAGCAATCATGCGCAAATTCACAAAAAGCAACAAATTCCTCCGTAAAGTAAAAGAGGTTATCCCGCTTGCTTCCCAAACATTCAGCAAAAGCCATCTGGTGTATGTTGATGGTGCTGCGCCAATGTTCATTACACACGCGAAAGGCTCTCATGTCTGGGACATTGACGGCCATGAATACGTGGATATGATCAATGGTCTGCTGCCGATCATTTTAGGGTATCAATACCCGGCCGTGGACAATGCTATCAAAAAACAGCTCGACAAAGGCATTGTTTTTTCGCTGCCCTCGCCTCTCGAATACGAGCTTGCCCAGCTGATTACCAAGCATATCCCTGGAGCGGAAATGGTTCGTTTCGGCAAAACCGGCTCTGACGTGACCTCAGCGGCGGTGCGTCTTGCGCGCGCGGTCACTGGCCGCGAACATGTTGCAGTCGGCGGCTATCATGGCTGGCATGATTGGTATATTGGTTCCACAACTAGATATCTTGGAGTGCCTGAGGCCGTAAGGAAACTGACCCACAAATTTGCTTACAATGACATCTCATCCCTAGAGAAAATATTTAAGCAGCATAAAAATGAGGTCGCGGCCGTGATCCTCGAGCCAATGAACACTGATTTTCCAGCTGACAATTACCTGCAGAAAGTAAAAAATCTTGCGCATAAACACGGGGCTCTTCTGATTTTTGACGAAATGATCACTGGCTTTCGCTTTGACCTTGGTGGCGCCCAGAAATTGTTTGGGGTCATCCCGGATCTGGCATGTTTCGGCAAATCTATTGCTAACGGGATGCCCCTCTCGGTCCTCGTGGGAAAAAAGAAATACATGGAGAAGGTCAATGATATCTTCTTTTCCGGTTCATATCTCGGCGAGACTCTCTCGCTGGCCGCTGCGATTGCCACCATCAAGGAAATCGAGCGCAAAGGCGTGATCGAAAAGGTTCGCAGGAAAGGCGAGTATCTGCAGGAGCATACCCGCAGACTTATCGCAGATACAGGCCTTGGCGATGTTATCAGGCTCACTGGGCATCCATCGTGGCAGCTGTTCTTGTTTTCTGAAGGCTATGGCTATAAACCCCTGGAGATCAAAACCTACATTCAGCAGGAAATACTGCAAGCGGGTTTCTTGTGGAGCGGCTCACACAATATGTCCTATGCGCATAGCAAAGAAGACCTCGATGGGATACTTGCGGCTTACAAAAAAGTCTTTACAAAGCTCAAGCGCCTTTTAATCACTAAGCAGCTTCGCCAAAACCTCGCCGGTAAGCCTATCAGCGACGTTTTCAAAGTCAGATGAGCAAATTTTCCGGCAAGAAAATTTTAATCTTCCAACAACGCGGATGGAGCAAGCGCATCGGCAATTTTCTGGCGCGCAAGCTTCAGGACGAAAATGCGGTGCTAGCCGCGCTGACGCAAAAGCGCAGCGCTCACGATTTCTTGCTGAAACAAAAAGATATTCGTTATGAAAAAATATACAGCATTGACGAGGTGCGGGGCAATCCACGCGGCTACCTTGATGGGACAGAGTTCACGCTGGAGGAGATTTGTGAGGCGTTGGGAGTTGATTCTATCTGGCCCATGGTAATGTCCCTGCGCCATCATATACGCACATACGGCGAAAAATATTACTATAGCTTCAAACAGAATGTCAGTGATGAAGAAATTATTGCTTACGTGAAAGCCTTATACAAACTCATCGCAACAATCCATAATGAATTCAAGCCAGACATCGTGGTTCTGCCCAATTTTGTGTCTTTGCCGCATCTGATGTTTGACCGTTATGCGGTAAAGCATGGCATCAAGATGCTCGCAGTTTCTGATAGCAAGGTTCACGGTATCGGCATCTTCGTGCACAATCAGCAGGAAGACACCGGCACATTTTTTGAGCGCTTAGCCGAGCTCAACACCGGGAAAGTCGTAAGCAAAAATCAAGAACGCGCCAGGCAGTATATTGCCGAGTTTCGGGAAAAATTTAAACGTCCCGTGTATTCCGATCACCTGTACAAAAAACACTCGTGGCTTGCGAGGATCAAACAAGAGCTTTCTCCTTATTATTATTCTCTCCGCTGGCTGCTTGATCCGAAACGAAAAATTGATTATCTGCCAAACCTTGGCCCGACGATTGATTATAGGCCGCCCTGGATAAAACTGCGCGATCATTACGCCCGCAAACGCTACACGAAATTTATGAAAAACTTCGTTTTTTATCCGCTGGAGAAGCTCGATAAATATATCTATTTCCCGTTGCAGTCTCAGCCGGAAACTACGATTGACGTGCGCGCTCCGTTTTTTGCAAACCAGATTGAAACAGCAAGACTGGTCGCGATGTCACTGCCAGATGACTATACGCTGGTTGTCAAAGAGCATCCGTGGATGATTGGCAAGCGGCCACCGTCGTACATTGAAAAGATTGCCAGGACTCCAAACGTGAAGCTCATTGATTGGCGGATCCCTAGCGAAAAAGTGCTGCGTGGCGCGGCTGCTGTCGTTGGCCCAAGCTGCACAACGCTCGCGGAAGCGGCTTTTTATCATAAGCCCGCAGTTCAGTTGGGGAATCTTGGCACTACTCTCATGCTGCCCAACACGTTTAAGCATTCGGATATGACCGTTCTGGCTCCCAGAATCAAAGAACTGCTGAGACTAAACCTGAAAACGCAGGAATATGAACAGCGCTTGGAGAACTATGTCGCCGCGGCGTTTGACGAAGGATTTGATTTTAATTACTGGGGTGTCTGGGAGCGTTCGGAAAAGGATAACATGGAAAAGCTCTGGGCAGCTTATCAAAAACAATTGGAAAGGCTCGTATGAAAATCAGCGTGATTATTCCAACCTGTGACAGGCCAGAATATCTGCCGGAAACCCTGCGGTCTGTGTTTGCGCAGAGCAGAAAGCCGGATGAGGTCATCGTTGTAAATAACGGCAAACTGCCTCTAAAGTTAGAATCAGAATTCGCGAGCCGGGTTACTGTTTATGACATTGTGCCGTACGCTGGCGCAGCGCAAGCCAGAAATTTTGGCGCGGCGGTAGCGGCCGGGGATTATCTGGCGTTTCTGGATGATGATGATCTGTGGAACAGGGATTATCTAGCAAATGCCGGTGAGCTGTGTGACAGGGGAGCAGTGTGCGTGCTTTCCAGGCTCGATGCGCTGCGCGGAGAAAAAATTGAACAGTTCAAAAATCCCGACAGCAAGCTTACTGTGGAAAATCTACTGGCTTTCAACCCGGGCATTACCGGATCAAATATTGTCATTGCCAAAAAGATTTTTTTTGAAGCCAAAGGCTTTGATCCGAAACTGCCGCCCTCAGAGGACAAGAGCCTGGTGCTGGAGCTTTTATTGGCGGCTATTCCGGTTGGAACGCTTCCAGACAATCAAGTTTTATGGCGGGACCATAGCGGGGTGCGTTTGACCAATCATGCGAAAATGGCGGAAGGAATTTATCAATTCGTCAGAAAATATTCATCACGCATGTCATTTAAACAAAAAATAAAGAATTGGCTCAAGATTTACCACTATCGCAAGAAAAGCGGCAACAAGAGCGCAGTATTTCCCTTGGCAGTATTAAAAGTACTCCACAGAATAATCTCATGAACCTCATGGTCAGGCCATCGAAAACATTTCTCTATGACCTCTTGGAAAAAGAGCTGTCTTTGGCGAGCGGCGAGATTGGCCTGGACGCGGCCTCTGCCAATTTCAAGAACCGCAAAATGTTTAAAACAAAGTATTATTATGGGCTGGACTATGATTTGGAATTGCTAAAGCAGGGACTCGCTAAATACCAGGACCCAAATACTTTTGGCATTCAAGCCGATATGGCGAATCTAAAGGGTGTTGCTGATGGTAGCATCGACATCGTAGTTTCAACCAATACTCTGTATCAGCTACCGCCGGATCGCAGGTCCCGGGCGCTGTCTGAATTGATTCGAATCTGCAGACCAGACGGTAGATTTTTGTGCGAGTTGATCCTCGACCCAGGGTTTGATACGCTGCTTGCTATTATTAAAGCGCATTTTTCCGCCATCGATGTTATTTATTATCGCAATCCTTTGAGCCGAATCTATGAGTGGATTTTTGAAAGAAATGGTAATCTGGGGTCGCATCCGATCGCGGGGATGCGCCTTTTTCGGCTGCTGGCATGGGCGCTGAGCAGGATAGAATACCTGACTTGCAATATCCGCAGTTTGAACCGCCGTGCTTTTATCAAAGCGAGCGAGAAAACAGAGAAGCATTCAAGCATTTTTAATTTATCTGCACCGCCAGGTACAAGGATCATTACTCTATGATCAAAAAAATTATCTCTAAATTCAAAACAGCTTTTGGTTTTAGCTTGTTGCGATTCGCGCTGCTGATTAACAATGCGGACCTTGCCGCGGCGGCCATGTCATTCGTAGCGTGGCGTATCGGCCAAGGCGAGTTTCGAGTGCTGTGCCTCGGCCGCACTATTTTTGTGGATGACGTTAAAGCAATGGCGAAATATTCCGGAAAAATCCAATATTTAGTCATTCATTTGCAGTATTTTGAGTCTATATTAAGTTATTTTGTTCCGCCGCTGCAGCGAAAACTGATCACCGAGGCCAACTATCTCACCACCAGTGAAGGAAAAGAAGGTCGGGGGCGATATTATGATTTTTTGACGAGGCTTTTGCCAAAACTCCAAGCCAGGCTGGGTATTCAGGCGATCATGTCCGGGCACTTGAGCTATGTAGTCCAGCAGGAAATCATTACCGCTGCTGAAAAGTCGCATATACCATTCATCGTGCTTCATAAGGAGGCCCTGGATGTCTATGGCGGCATTTTAGACACATACCGTAATTATAAATTTCAAGGAACAAAAATATTATTTTACAACCAAAAAATCAGAGACGAACTCGTAAAACGAATTAGCGGTCTCGGTATCGAAAAAACTGCGGTGGTCGGCGTGCCGCGGCTTGATTTTTATTTTTTAAACAAGAGAGCGCCGAAATCCAAACAAATCGCTTTCTTTTGTTTTTTCCCTCAGGATAAATTTTTGGTAACCATTAAAGATGAGAAAAAAATCACAGAGATTAAGAAATTTTACGAGTCATTCCACGGCTACGTAATGGATTTCGCGGCCAAACATAAGGAATTTAGTATTATTTTCAAAACTAAGGCAGCACAGCACTATTTCGACTATGTCTATAATATTTACCGCGAAAAATATCCGAGCTCCTTATCTAATCTTTTGATTACCAAATTTGCCAGCACCGCCGACCTCATCGTGGATTCAGACGCGGTTATCGGTTTTGATTCAACAGTTCTAATAGAGGCGATCGCAGCGGGGAGGCCAATTATCAGGCCAGATTTCCGGGAACTGGCTATTGACCAATCCTGGGATTTCATGAATGGCTTTGAGGAATTGATAAATTATGTTAAAACAGAGGAGGACTTGGAACAGGTTTTATTAGCGAACAAGCCGATCGCGAACCCTGCGGCCCGCGAAAGATTTTTGATTACATTGATCGGAGACAGCAGCGGAACCGCCAGCAGCAGGGCGGAGCAGGAGATCATCGGGATCATTCATGATAAAAAATATGTCTAGCGTTACGCAAAAAATGAATGTCGAGGGGAAGACGATTCTGATTACCGGGGCAACTGGTTTTTTCGGACGTTACATTACAGAAGGGTTTTTGGAAGCTGGCGCCAAAAAAGTTGTGCTCATGGGTCGTTCTGAAAAGCTCAAAGAGCAGGCACGCGATTTGCAAAAAAAATACGGTAAAAACCGCGTGCACGCTTTCCGCGTTGATTTTTATGACCGCAAAAAATTGATAGGAGCGCTCAAAAACGCAGTTAAACAGTTCAAAATAGACGCGCTCGTCAACAATGCTTTTGATTTCAGTTCCAAAACCGGATTCAATACGCCGAGCGGAAGATTTGAAAGCTCAACCTTTGAGCAGTGGCAAGCTGCGTTTGAATCGGGAATTTACTGGGCAGTCGCGGCCACGCAAATTGTCGGTCAGCAGATGCGAAAACGCAAAACAGGAAGCATTATCAATATCTGTTCCATGTATGGGCATGTTTCGCCCAATCCGGACCTATATAGGGGTACAGCCAAATTTAATCCGCCGACCTACAGTGTTTTCAAAGCGGGCATTCAAGCACTTACTAGATATACAGCAGCGTTTTGGGCAGAAGAGGGTGTGAGGTGCAACAGCATCAGCCCCGGCGCCTTTTCCAACCTCGAAACAGTTACCGCAAACAGCGTACAGGCTGACGATCCTTTTTTAAACCGTATCCGAGAAAAAACTTTGCTCGGACGTACCGGGCACCCCCGCGATTTAATCGGCGCCATGCTGTTTTTAGCATCTGACGCATCAAGCTATATGACCGGACAAACTATTATGATCGATGGAGGATGGACAGTTATATGACAGCTATTGGGATAATCCAAGGCCGGCTATCTGAGCCGGTCGGCGACCGTATCCAAGCTTTTCCAAAGGAAGCTTGGGAAAAGGAATTTGAATCGGCCAGTACCCTTGGTCTGACGGCGATTGAATGGATTTTTGAGGATCCGATTGAAAAAAATCCTCTTTGGACAGCAGAAGGGCGCGCTCATATCCGACGGCTCGCGGAACAAAGCAGGATTCGCGTTGATCAGGTTTGCGCGGATTATTTTATGGAACATCCTTTTTTTCGCGTTCCGGACGAAGAATGCGAACAGAGTGTCTCTATACTAAAGCAACTTATTTTACACTCAGCGGAGATTGGGGCAAACAGCATCGAAATCCCGCTGCTTGACAACTCCCGCATTGAAACAGAAGAAGAAATGCAAGCGGTAATTAAGATAATGAAAGATGCGCTGCCTGTGGCAGCAGAAAATAACCTCGTCCTTGCTTTTGAAACTTCGCTTGAGCCGGAGAGATTTGTAGAATTTATGCGCAAGCTCGATCATCCGAATGCCAGGGTTGTTTACGACATCGGCAATAGCGCCTCCTTAGGTTATAATACCACCGAAGAAATTAGCATGATTGGAAAATATTTGAGCAATGTCCATGTCAAAGACCGCAGTTTGGGCGGCAGTACAGTCCCTCTCGGCACCGGCAATGCCAAATTTGGTGAAACTTTTTCTGCGCTGAAACAGGCAGGCTATACTGGACCTTACACTTTGCAGATAGCACGCGGAGAGAGAGGCAGAGAGCTTGAGACAACTCGATCACATCTCGATTTTTTGAAAAAATATTTATGAAAAAAAGCACGCTTGTCAGCAAAATGTTTGATATGAAAGGCCGGGTTGCGGTGATCACTGGCGCGGCCGGGCTGCTGGGACCAAAGCACGCAGAAAGCCTTGCGGAGTTCGGGGCCAATATTGTTTTGCTTGATAGAAAACCTGCGGTCCAAAAAATCGCTGCGGCGATTGCAAGAAAATATAAAGTAAAGGCCATCGGTCTAAAATGTGATATTACCCAAAAATCTGAGCTGGAAAAAACCTTGAAAATCATTTTGAAAAAATTTGGACACATTGATGTGCTGGTCAATAACGCAGCTAACAATCCGGCAGTGAGCGCGGGTGGATTTTCCCAGAACTGGTCGCGCTTGGAGAATTTTCCTCTGTCCGCGTGGGAGGACGATGTTGCGGTTGGTTTAACCGGCGCTTTTCTGGCGTCGCAGGTGTTTGGCAGTCAAATGGCCACGCAAAAAAAAGGCGTGATTGTAAACATTGCTTCTGATTTGGGCATTATCGCTCCTGATCAGCGGATTTATCGCAAAGAGGGACTGCCGCCAGAACAGCAGCCGGTGAAGCCGGTGACCTATTCGGTGATCAAACACGGAATGCTTGGCCTCACAAAGTACTTGGCCAGCTATTGGGCAGAGTCTGGGGTGCGGGTTAACGCGATCAGTCCCGGAGGAGTATATACCAATCAGCCGCGAGATTTTGTTAAGAAATTGGCAAGGCATGTTCCGCTTCATCGCATGGCTCATACGGATGAATATAAAGCCGCGATAGCCTTTCTGTCGTCGGATGCGTCAGAGTACATGACCGGCGCAAACCTTGTTGTCGATGGAGGGCGAACAATATGGTAAAGACAAAAGTAAAAAATATCATTGCCATCATTCCGGCGCGCGGCGGCTCAAAAAGAATTTTTGGAAAAAATATTACGGAGCTGGGGGGATTGCCTTTACTCGCGCACAGCGTACTCCAAGCTAGAAATTCCCAATACGTTAATCGGGTGTTTGTTTCCACTGAGGATGCGAAGATTGCCAGAGTTGCCAAGGCTTACGGCGCGGAGGTGGTGAAGCGTCCAAAGAGTTTGGCAAGCGACAAAGCAACGAGCGAATCAGCATTGCTTCACGTTCTGGATTTTTTGCGCGGGAACAAACAAAGCGATCCCGATCTGGTTGTTTTTTTGCAGGCCACATCACCTTTGCGTAAAAAAAATGATATCGATCAGGCAATCGAAACACTCATTCGTGAGAAAGCTGATTCATTGTTTTCAGTTTGCCGCGATAAAGGGCTGATGTGGATAGTAAATGGCAAACAAATCCACTCCGGCAATTACGATTACCGCACTCGGAAGCGGGAACAGGATATGGGGTTGCAATACCGTGAAAACGGGTCGATTTATGTTGTTAAGCCTGAGATACTTCGCAAGTATAACAACCGTCTTGGCGGAAAGATCGCGATTTATGAAATGGATATTTTTCATTCGTTCCAGATTGATGAAAAAGATGACATCAAACTTGTTGAAGCAGTTATGGCTTTGACCAAGCCCGAGGACCAGTCGCGGTTGCCAAATAACGTGAAACTGACAGTTTTTGATTTCGATGGAGTATTTACTGACAACAAAGTCAAAAGTGACGCGCGCGGTAACGAGTTTGTCTCAAATGACCGCACTGACAGCCTGGGACTGAGCATGCTGCGCAAAGCCAGGATCCCGGCAATGGTTCTATCAACTGAGGCTCACCCTGTCGTCGCTGCAAGGTGCAAAAAACTCAAGCTAGACTGCCATCAGGGTGTCGGCGACAAAAAAGAGTATTTGGAAAAATATTTGAAAAAGCAACGAATTGACCCGAAAAATGTTGTATATGTTGGAAATGATGTAAATGATTTGGAATGCTTTCGGTTAGTGGGTTTTGCAGCTGCGCCCGCTGATTCGCACCCGGAAGTTTTAAAACAAGCTGACTATGTTTTACGTCGCACTGGCGGCCACGGCGCCGTTAGAGAAATTTGTGAATTAATCCTCAAACATCATGACCAAAGATAATTTTCTTGAGACGAGCGGAATATTGGCAAAGCTTGCCGAAACTGAAACTGAAAAGATTATTACTGCCGCAAATTTGATTGCGGAAAGCTTCAAGGCAGGGGGGAAGATCCTAGCTTGCGGCAATGGCGGGAGCGCGGCCGATGCTCAGCATTTTGTGGCCGAATTTGTCGCTCGTCACAATGCGGGACAGCCCGCACTGCCGGCTATAGCTTTGAATTCTGACACATCTGTGGTTACCGCACTCTCAAATGACTATAGTTTTGAATCCGTATTCGCCGGCCAGATCGAGGGACTAGGGCGGGAAGGTGATATTTTGGTGGCGATTTCCACGAGCGGCAAATCTCCGAACATTTTGGCGGCAATTGATGAGGCCAGACAAAAGAAAATGAAAATAATCGCGCTGGTCGGTAGCTCTGTTAATGAAACAGTAAAAAACAGTGATTTATATTTTAGCGTCCCTTCAGATAGTACCCAGCGAGTGCAGGAGGTACATATGGTGATATTGCATTGCATCTGGGAATTACTAAAGACTAACAATTAAATAGATTATTATGTCAAAAACAGTAAAAATTGGAAATAAATTGATTGGCGACGAGCAACCCGTTTTCGTTGTTGCGGAAATCGGCATTAATCATAACGGCGATATGGAAATCGCAAAGAAATTGATCGACGCTTCAGTCGAAGCCGGCGCGGACGCGGTCAAATTTCAGAAACGCACCGTGGATGTGGTTTATACAGTCGAAGAGCTTGCCAAACCGCGTGAGAATCCTTTTGGGCCAACCAATGGCGATCTCAAGCGCGGATTGGAATTTGGGCAAAAAGACTACCAAGAAATTGACCGCTATTGTAAAGAGAAGGGGATCATGTGGTTTGCGTCATGCTGGGATGAAGGAAGTGTGGATTTTATCGATGCTTTCAACCCGCCGTGTTATAAAATCGCGTCAGCCAGTCTCACAGATGACGGACTTTTGAGACACACGAGGTCTAAAGGGAAACCGGTTATCCTTTCGACGGGCATGAGCACTATGCAAGAGGTGGAACACGCAGTGGAAGTTTTGGGGCAGGACAATTTGATCCTTATGCACACAAACTCTACTTATCCTTCGGATATAAAGGAGCTGAATCTTTTAATGATCAAAACGCTGAAGGAAAAATATCCGGACGTACCAGTGGGCTATAGCGGACACGAGATCGCGCTCGCCACCTCGGTTATGTCTGTAGTGCTTGGCGCGGCCATCGTCGAAAGGCACATTACTCTAGATCGCGCGATGTGGGGCTCGGACCATGCCGCGAGTATGGAGCCAAAGGGTCTTCAGCTGCTGGTGCGTGATATTCGCGTTTGGGAGAAGGCTAAGGGCGATGGAGTCAAACGGGTTTTTGAAAGTGAGATTCCAGTTAAGAAAAAACTGCGAAGGAAATGAAAAATCGGCCGCGGCTGATGATTCTGACTCTGGTTTTGTACGCTGGGTACGCAGTTTTTTTGGCTGCGGTTTTTCAGCCGCGCGGCTGGGGCCTGCTCTATTTCTTTATTCCTTTGGGAGTCTATGAAACAGGTCTCCGGTTATGGATGCGGAAAAAGTTCGGCAAATACTACAGATATGCGATTTTCAATTATCTAATGGTCGATCATCCAGTGTATGGGTTTGCGTTTCGGAAAAACTCAGAAAGCAAAAAAATTCCATTTCCGATTTTCGATAAATTTGCGTTTCGTGCCGGCGTTGAGCCGAGCGTGGATTTAAAAGAAAATATCGCTGGCCGTGTGGATTTTGATATCAACTCGTTAGGTTTCCGCGGCCCAGAATTTTCTCTGCAAAAAAAAGACCCAAATATGATCCGCATTTTTGCTAGCGGAGATTCTACAACGGCTTGCGCGATGGTCGGCAATGACGAGGCCTGGCCTGCGGTTTTAGAAAAAGAGCTTCGCGGACGAGGCGTCAACGCGGAGGTTATCAATGCCGGCGTTGGCGCATGGTCTTCGTATCAAGAGTGGCTGCGCTTTGAAAGAGAAATTATAAATTACCAACCAGACATCGTCTTGCTCAATCAGGGCTGGAATGAGGAGTTTTGGTTTAGTGCGCAAAATTTGGGGCGGAACTGGCAGCCAAAACAGCTGCTGGGTGCAGTGGAAATGAAAACCATGTATGCGAGGGTGGGGAGCATTCTTTCTAGTACCGCTTCGCTGTTTCTGCACTTTTTAGCGGCCAGCTATTATTATGACCATCGTTTCAAAAAAAACATGGATTTCAACAACCCAGATCGCTGGCAATGTTTGAAAAGAACGGAGTATTTACAAAACTGGTTCGACAACATGATAAATTTTGCGCAAAGAGCGCAGTCAAACAACATTAAACTCTATACGGTTAACGCCCCGGGTCTCGTGAGTATGGAAGATTCCCCGGCAGAACGCCAGCTATATATCAAATCTACGAAGCTCACCGAGATTTATGCGGATTACCAGGCAGCCTCCAGGCAACGGCTGCGCGAGACTCTGCTCGCAGCACACGCGATTATCCCTTGTATCGATGTGGAAACGGAAATGAGCAAGCAGCGCGGCCAGTCGCGCCGGGATTTATTCATTGATAAGATCCACCTAAATCCCAAAGGTAACGCGCTTTTAGCCAGTATTGTTTGCGATGCGCTTCTGTCTGACAAAAGATTTTACGGAAAAGACACAAATCTTGCTTTTGATAATACAGCTGTAAAAAATATACGAGACCAGATTGGGGTCAATGATGAATCACTCAACGGGTTTATTGATTCGCGCATTAAGCAGCTGAAATGTTAATATTGGTTTATGCTTAATATCCAAAACGAAATCGCGCCAGGCCGGAAAGCCGGGCGAAAAACGGGGTTTTTTCTAGCGGCGACCATATTTTTCACGATTCTAAACACTATGTCGCATTATTTCTCAGGCGGCTATGGGCGCGGTCTTGGCTTAAGCGGTTTTGCGGTTTTGATTTTTTTTATCGTATTTCTCATCAACCGTCGCCATAAAAAATGGGTATGGTAAAGGAATTCCTCAAAAGCTTGAGAGAAGGCATGAAGCAGTTTGCCGACATGGTGGCAGACAGCGTAAATTTGCTGTTATTGCTTGCGGTGTATTTTGTCGGCATTGGCCTCGTAAGCATTGTCGCAAAACTATCAGGCAAGCACTTTTTGGATATTGGCCGGCAATCACGCCAAAGCTATTGGCAGAAAATCGAAAAACGGCCAGAGCGAAATAGTTTTTATCGGATGTTCTAATGTATATTCTAGGTATCTCTTGTTTTTATCACGATTCCGGCGCTTGTCTCATCAAAGATGGGCAGCTTGTCGCGGCGGCCCTGGAAGAACGATTTTCCAGAAAAAAACACGATTTTTCCTTTCCGCACGCGGCCATTGCTTTTTGTCTGGAAGAAGCGGGCATTGATATATCCGCGGTGGACCATGTTGCTTTTTACGAGAAGCCGGTGTTGAAATTTGACCGGATTCTTTCGCAGCACCTAGAGATGTTTCCGCGGAGTTTCTTGCCGTTTTTTTTGGCGCTGCCCTCGTGGTTCAATGAAAAGCTTCGTTTGCGCCACATCCTCAGAAAGAAAATCGGTTACCGTAAAAATGTGCTGTACATTCCTCATCATTTGTCGCACGCGGCCAGCGCTTTTTATGTTTCGCCGTTTGAGGAAGCCGCGGTTTTGACACTGGATGGCGCTGGCGAATGGCAGACCTCAACCCTGGGCATTGGCCGCGGCCAGCAGCTGCAGCAGCTGGCGGAAATCAATTTTCCGCATTCGCTGGGCCTGTTATACAGCGCTGTCACGGCATACCTGGGATTTAAGGTAAACAATGATGAATACAAAGTCATGGGTTTAGCTGGCTACGGGAAACCCCGCTATCTTGAGAAGCTGCGCAAAGTTATTGACGTTAAAGATGATGGCAGCTTCGCCCTCAATCTTGAATATTTTAGTTTTCATTATGGAATGCGCATGTTCTCAAAAAAATTTGAAGAGGAATTTGGTCCAGCCCGCAAACCAGAAACAGAAATCAGCCAGGATCATCAGGACATGGCTGCGTCCATGCAGGTTCTTCTGGAGGAAATAATCTTTAAAATATGCCGCCACCTCTACGAGATTACAAAAGTTGATAAACTATGTTTCGCCGGCGGTGTCGCCCTGAATAGTTTATTGAATGGCAAGCTGTTCAAGCATACGCCTTTTAAGGAAATTTACATCCAGCCGGAAGCAGGGGACGGGGGCGGCTGTCTTGGCGCGGCATTTTACGCTTATCATGCCGTTTTTGATCAGCCGCGCTCGTTTGTTATGGAGCATGCTTACTGGGGACCGCAGTATACCAGAGCGGAAATGAAGCAGTTTTTGGATGACAGCGGGATCAAATATAAGGAATATGCGGATGAAAATTCGCTGCTTGCCGGCGTGGCCAAGCTCATCAAAGACAGCTTTGTGATCGGCTGGCTGCAGGGCCGCATGGAATGGGGGCCGCGGGCCTTGGGCGCCAGAAGCATCCTCTCGAATCCAACCAATCCCAAGATGCAGGAAATCCTCAACGTCAAAGTAAAACACCGCGAACCGTTTCGACCGTTTGCGCCTGCGGTGACAGCGGAAAAAGCGAACGAATATTTTCAAGGAGATGAGGTCGTCCCTATGCCCGCAGACTTCATGCTTATGGTTTACCCCGTAAGACCCGATCATAGAGATAAGATTCCAGCCGTAACGCATGTCGACGGAACTGGCCGGTTGCAAACAGTGCGACGGAAGCAAAATCCGCGTTATTATGATATGATTAAAGCCTTCGGGGAACTGAGCGGGTATCCAATATTGATTAATACTTCTTTTAATATCCGCGGCGAGCCCATCGTCTGCACACCGCGGGATGCTTACCGCTGCATGATGGGGACTGGGATTGATTATTTGCTGATGGATAAGTTTCTCATCGCTCGCGCAGATAACCCCAATGATATGTGGGATTCTGAACAATACGCACATGATTAATGATAATGAACCAAAAAATCGAGGCCTTGTTTTCGAGTTCTGGCAGTTTCTGAAAGAACGCAAGAAATGGTGGCTCGCGCCAATTTTGATTTTATTCCTGCTCGTCGGCGCGCTCATCATGCTTGGTCAATCTTCAGCGCTATCCCCATTTATCTACAGTCTTTTCTAGCATGCGCTGGGTATTTAGATTCTTTGTTGCCGGCATTTTTGTTTTGATCGCGGCAGTAGGTGCGGAGCTGCTGCTTGCGATTGTCGCTCCAAAACCTCCAGCGACGCTGCCGCAAATGCTGCCTTACCGTGAATTTACCAAACAGTATTTGCACCCGTTTTATTTTTTCTTTTTTCCTCGGGACGAAGCACAAATCGCTGCGATCAATAACTCGGTGGTCTCGATTGACGGCCGCGGTTTTCGAGGCGCCCTTCCTGAAGATCGAGGTGATAAAAAATTAGCATTTATTATCGGCGGCTCCACTGCGTTTGGGCACGGCGCGTCAAGTAACGACACGACCATATCGGGTTATCTCAACAAGCAGCAGGATGAATACCTTTTTGTTAATGCCGGTGTCCCGTCATTTGTTTCGAGCCAGGAATTTACGCGCGTTGCAACGGAGCTGCTTGATTATCGCCCTGATTTGATTATCGCCCTTGATGGATTCAACGACGCTGTTACAGCGCATGGTTTTGCGGTTCACAACCTGCCTTACCCGCCTGGAACCAATGAATCATATGAAGGCCTTGCTCAGCGGTTTGATAATATTCGAGAACAGAAGCTGGTAACGATAAATAAATCGCGACTTTCCAAATACCTGTTTTTTCGCGTCCGTCAAAAGATAAAAAAACTTTTTAGCGGAAGCAGCGATAACGGTCAGGTTGTTGCTGAGTTGCCGCCCTCAATGCAGAGCCAAGCTTCGGACGCGGCCAAAGCCTATTTGGAAAATTTAGCCCTTATAAAAGATTTATCAGAAAAACGCGGGGCTGGATTCGTCGCTTTTTTTCAGCCAGCTCGAATAACTGATTATCCGCAGCGTAAAGAATTTTTGAATTTTTTTCGGTCCAAAGCAGGAGAGCACAAAGCGGCGGAAATGAAACTCGTTGATCTATCCTGGCTGTCTGATCGCGAGGATATTTTTCTGGACAGTGTTCATCTCACTGACGAAGGAAGCCGCAACATCGCCCAGGAAATTATGAAAAATCTTGCCGATTGACCACACTCGCGTAAAAAGCTAAAATTCTCCTTACCATGAAAAAAGCGCTCGTATTATTTTTCGCATTTTTATTCGTCTTTCAGGCGTTTGTTGTCTCAGCTCAGGACGACGTGCGCATTGAGGATGATTTCAACCTGGCTTATCCGGAAGGAAATAGCGATGAAATTTTCAATTATCTGAAGAGTAGATATGTAGATGATAATCGCGAAGTTCGGAATCTAGGTCTTGATTTTTCAAGCTCTTACGGAGATGAGGATTTTACAGACACGTATTTTGATACAAGGAATCTTGATCTATATCAGAGAAAAGGAGGACTCCGTTACCGCGTCCGTTCTGATCGTCTTGATTCACGAGCGCACAAAGAATTAGTTCAGCTCAAATTGAGTGGCGATGATAAGCTGGCCGACACCGGCAATGTTGACAGTCGCAATGAGATTAAATTTGAAATGCCTGAAGGCAGTGCGGGACAGCCGTCACTAACAAGATTGACTGCAGGGCAAACTGATGAACTAAAGTTGCATTTAACCACACTCGGTGTTGATTATAGCGATCTTCGTCCGATTTTAACGATACAGCAGCGTCGCAGGCGAGTGTATATAAATAGGAACGACGCAACTCATGGATTGAATAATGCGACTTTTATTTCTTTCTCTGTTGATGATGCCCAGTCACAACTTTGGACGAGAAGCGCCTCTTTTTCGCAAATGGAAGTAGAGCTCAATGAGATGGCGTACACTGGCGCTGATGACGCAACACGGCTAAAAATGCAGGAGCTGCAGGATACGATGATAAGAGACTTGAAGGATCATTTTAATTATCTCGAGGACGACACAACGATCAAATATACCAAAATGTTTGATCTGCTGGAAGACCGCTTGCCGTTTTTGAAATGGCTGGCCGGAAATAATCTAAACAATGAGCAGGGCATGTTTGCGGCTGTCGGGTTGCCTCTTATTTTATTGGGAGGGCTTGTCTATTTAGTCGTGAAAGGGTTAAGGCCAAAACCGCTTTAATAAAGCCGCAAATTTTGATAAAATTGCGGCATGGTGAACAAAGAGAATCTCGGGGTCGGCTGCGTAGAAATCAGCCCGGCAGCCGTAAAATACGTAAACCAGGCCCTGAAAAACAGGCGCCTTTCTTATGGCCCGTTTATCAAGAGATTTGAGAGAGAATTTGCTTCTGCCCACGACAGCCAGTTCGCAGTCATGGTCAATAGCGGCACCTCGGCACTGCGCATCGCTGTGGCTGCCCTCAAGGAGCTTGGAAACTGGCAGGATCGCGATGAGGTCATCGTCCCGGCGCTGACCTTTGTTGCGACCGCTAACGTGGTGCTCATGCAGAACCTCAAGCCGGTGTTTGTTGATGTTGACCCCCACACCTACAATATTGATCCAGCGTTAATCGAGAAAAAAATTACCCGCCGCACCAAAGCGATCATCCCCGTGCATCTGTTTGGACAGAGCGCGGACATGCAGCCAATCATGAAATTGGCAGAAAAACATAAGCTCAAGGTTATTGAGGATTCCTGTGAAAGCATGTATGTAACTTATCGCGGCAAGAAAGTGGGCAGCATGAGCGATATCTCTTGTTTTTCCACGTATGCGGCGCACCTGATCGTTACGGGCGCGGGCGGTTTGGCTTTAACCAGTAACAAAAAATACGCCGAAGTTTTGCGGTCGCTTGCTAACCACGGCCGAGACGGCATTTACATCAGTATTGATGATGACAAAGGCAAAAAAGGCAAGGCGCGCGAAGAAATCATTGCCAAGCGCTTTCGGTTTATCCGCCCGGGCTATAGCTTTCGAGCGACTGAGCTTGAGGGGGCTTTGGGCTGCGCGCAGCTGCCAGAGCTTCCCCGCGTTATCAAAAAACGCCGGCAGAACGCGCAGTATCTCAAGAGCAAATTGAAGGGATTAGAAAAGTATTTGCAGCTGCCGTTTGAGAACCCGGAATCCGAACACGCCTTCATGATGTTTCCGCTGGTGATTCGAAAAAACGCCGGAATAAAAAAGAAAGAGCTGGTAAATTTTCTGGAAAATCGCGGCATTGAAACAAGGGACATGCTGCCCTTGATCAACCAGCCATATTTGCAAAAGCGCTATAAGCTAAAAGCCAAAAACTACCCGGTCGCGGATTGGATCAATAACTCTGGCTTCTATGTCGGCTGCCACCAGCTCATGGGGAGAGCTGAGCTCGATTATATTGTGAAAAACCTCTATAATTTCTTTAAATAGTATGAAAAGAGCTTTAATTACTGGAATAAACGGCCAGGATGGGTCGTATTTGGCAGAGTTCCTGCTGGCCAAGGGTTATGAAGTCCATGGCGTGGTGCGGCGCGCTTCCACGTTTAACCGCTGGCGCATTGACCATCTCCACCACCATTTGTTTGACCGGCACCCGTATTTTCACCTCGAATACGGCGACCTGACCGATTCCTCGAACATTATCCGGATCATTAAAAAAGTTGAACCTGACGAAATCTATAACCTTGGCGCGCAGTCTCATGTCCAGGTCTCGTTTGAAACCCCGGAATACACCGCGCACATAGACGCGCTTGGCACGCTGCGCATGATTGAGGCTTTGCGCATCCTTGGTTTTGAGAAAAAAACCAAATTTTACCAGGCATCGACCAGCGAGCTTTACGGCAACACTACGCAGGTTCCGCAAAACGAAACCACGCCGTTTTTGCCGCGCAATCCTTACGGCGTGGCAAAACTTTATGGGTATTGGATTGTTTATACTTACCGTGAATCATATGGCATGTTTTTGGTGAATGGCGTTTTATTTAACCACGAATCGCCGCGACGCGGTGAAAATTTTGTCAGCAAAAAGATCACGCAAAGCCTTGCGCGCTACAAATTGGGACTGCAGGAAAAACTGGTCCTCGGAAACCTGGACGCCAAGCGTGACTGGGGATACGCCAAAGAATATGTGGAGGCTATGTGGCTGATGCTGCAGCAGGACAAACCGGAAGATTTTGTTATCGCGACCAGTGAAGCACACACCGTGCGAGAATTCGTTGAGGAAACCTGCAACGTTTTGGATATTCCTCTGGAATGGAGAGGGGAGGGCGCCGAGGAAAAAGGGATTGATCCCAAAACCGGCAAATTGATCGTGGAGCTCAACCCGCATTTCCTGCGGCCAACGGAAATAAATATTCTGCAAGGCGATGCTGCTAAAGCCAAACGGATTTTAGGCTGGGAACCAAGAGTGAAGTTTAAGGATCTAGTGAGGATTATGGCCAAGTACGACCTTGAGCGCTACCAAAAAGGCGATGACAACATCCTCATCGACAAATAAAATTTTAGTCGTTGGCGCTGGTGGTTTTGTCGGCCGCCGGCTTTCTTCTGTGTTAAAAAAAAGCGGACGAAAAATTGTTGCTGTCACCCGCAAAGATGGAGATCTTGCCGACCCCCGGTTTTGTAAAAAAGTTTTAACAGGCATTGATACTGTCTACTATGTAGCTGGTGCCAAGAAGAATCTGCGTTTTCATACCGCTCATCCATTCCGGTTCGCCTCTGATAATGTCTTACCCTTCGCAACTTTTTTAAATGCTCTCGGGAAATCAAAGGCAAAAAAAATTATATACCTTAGTTCAACCATTGTAGAATATGCGGAAGACAATATTGCGGACGGGTATGTGTTGGGAAAAAAAATAAATGAGTTACTGCTCGCCGTTTTTAGTCGTGAGTTCAAAATGGATGTAAAAGTCATTCGCTCCGCGCCGATTTATGGCCCGGGCGACAATTTTGACCCGGAGACTGCCAATTTTATCCCCGCAACCATCATCAAGGTGGCCAAAGCGAAAAACAAAGTCGAGGTTTGGGGGCAAGGCAAGCGCAAGCTGCAATTCATCTATATTGATGATCTCACGGCCAATCTGATTGCAGCGGAAAAAGCCAACGAGGGTTTTTTTACAATAGGAAACAACGAAAATTTTAGCGTAAATGAAATCGTGAGGATGATAATCAAGCTATCTGGAAAAAAAATCGCGATAAAAAACAATTTTAAGGAAGATGATAAACCGACCAAGCTGAGTAAATTCCAAAATATTGTCAGGCCCAAGTTTTCCCTGGCAAAGGGGCTAGCTGAAACTATAAAATACTATCATGGCTAAGACGCTGGTGATCATCCCAACCTATAACGAGCGGGAAAATATAGCCAAGCTCGTTGAATCAGTAACAGGGCAAAACCTTGGCCTTGATATCTTGGTTGTTGATGACGGGAACGATGGTACAGACCAGCTTATTTTGGAATTGCAAAAAACCCGCGAGAATTTATTTTTGATTCACCGCTCTGGCAAGGGCGGGCGCGGTTCAGCGGTCATCGAGGGGCTCAAATACGGGCTTGAAAAAAACTATGACTTCCTGGTGGAGATGGATGCGGATTTTTCCCATGATCCCCAGGCGCTCGGGGAGCTGCTTGCCAAAGCCGCCCCTGATACGGTAGTAATCGGTTCGCGGTACATGCGCGGCAGCAAGATCGTCGGCTGGCCGCTTTCACGCCGCATCTTTAGCAAATTTGCCAATTTTTACGCGAGCGTAGTGCTTGGGCTTGGGTACAGCGACTACACAAATGGCTATCGAGTGTACCCGGCAGCGCTGGTCCGCAAGCTTGATTTGAATGCGATTCGCGCCAAAGGATACATTGTGCTTTCTGAGTTGTCGTTTGCGCTATCCAAAGTGGGAGCAGAATTTGCCGAGGTGCCGATTGTTTTTGTGAATCGGGCGCGCGGCGTGTCCAATTTTTCCCTCAAAGAAATCAAGGAAGCGTTTCTGTCTGTAGTCAAGGTCAGGTTTGCCGGTAAATGGCTCGAGCTTCTTGTGCTTGTTCTGCTGTCCTTGAGTTTTTTTGTGGGGCTCGCGCACGCGCTGCCTTTGACAAACGTCATTTCTGACGAATCACCCAATGTGGGCGGGGTGCTGCGCGCGCTTGAGAACAAAACTGTTTTGCCGGCAGTGGGGGATGTGCCGTACGCGACCGTGACCTATTTGCTCAGCTATGTGTTTGTCGCGGCATATCTGGCACTGGCCTGGCCGTTTTTTGGATTTGATCTAGCCGCGCTCAAAGAACAGGTAGTGGATAATCTCTCGTCGGTTTATCTCGTTACGCGCGGCTCAAGCGCTGTTCTTGCAATCATAGCCGCGGCTCTGCTGTATAAATTTTCGCGGCGCGCGAGTATCACCGTGCTCGTGATGACGAGCATCATTGTCACTGCAATGTTTCGCACCACCAAGGTCTGGGTGTTGACGACAGTGCTCACGCTTGCCTCGCTTTATTATCTCTACGCGGCGATTACCGCCAAATCGCGGCGAGCGATCTTTTGGTCCATATTGTTTGCCGCGTTGTCGCTGGCCAATTTTCCGTTCAATTTTTATGCCGTCGGTTTAGCGGTGGCAGTGCTGCTGTTCGTGTTTCGCCGTGAACGGCAATTTTATGGCGTAATATTCAAATCTGCGCTTGCCGGGACTGCGGTTGTAGCTGCGGTTACGGCCATGAATTGGCAAAATATTCTCGACCAGGTCGCCACGATCTTATCGAGTCCGGCAGCCGGCGGTATTGATCTCGGCGGCACGCTGGCTTCGTTTTGGCTGTATTTAAAACGGACGGTCCTGATGTTCCCGTTTTTGCTTATGCCGCTTTTGTTTACGCGCGGTATCCGCGATCGCGTGCTGTTCTGGCTCTCCCTTCTGTACCTCGCTGTTTATTTGGCCGCCATCAGCATAGTGGCGCCCTGGGTCAGCTCGGTTGATCCGTTTTTGCGCTACCTCGTGCCGGTGGCGTTTTTCCTGGGACTCATTTTGGCGAGTCTCGAATTTCGCTGGAATAAAATCCTAGCAGTGAGCGCAGCGCTATCGTTTCTGGTTTACGCGCTGACGCTTTGTTATCTTGCGCGGCCGACCACCTACAACCTGGCCGCCGATTGGGCCGCAGAGAGTCTAAATTCGGAACGGGTGATTATAGTCAATGACGTGTCGCGCCTGCAGTTTCCGCTGAACGCAAAATCTGCCGCGCTTCTCGAAGAGCGATTTTGCTCGACAAGGTGCAGACAAACCATTGAGCGCAATCTCGGCGCTGACTTTGCGTCGTTGGTGGTGGATGCGCGCCGAAAAAGAGAAGATTTTGACCTGCCGGCGCAGTATTACCTTTTTACCAATGAACCGCGGCCAACGCACGCCAAGCAAATTTTTGGATCAGCCGCCCCTGGCGAGCATTTCAGCATGGACAACAAACTCGGTCTTTATTTTGATTTTGATTATTACCGCCTGAAAAATTTGGGCGAAGCGATTTATGTTTACGAGATAGATTAATTACTCAAGAGCAAGCTTGGTATTTATTCTACATCTATATGCAATTGCATATAGATGTAGAATGATTTGAGTTACAACTTGAAGAAAAAAATCATCGAGCGCAGGATCCCGATCGCCATCAAAGCCAAAGCTTTTCTCATTGTATCCTCCAAAGAATTGTTTGCTCCCTTTCCCGAAAGGTAGCAGCTGAAATTGTCTCGACATCGGGATGTCAAATTCCAGAAACGATTTTGGGTACTAGAGTATTCAGGCTAGTGAAATACTAATGTCCTGTTCATTAGTACCCAAAGTTGTTTCCAGAACTCCTAAACTCTTGAGTTAGTCCAGAGCTTGGGAGTTGAAGGAAGCGGCGAACCACTTCCTTCGGAAAATTTACCGCTGATGAGCCTTTGCCTTGAAAATTTCAGGATCGAATCCTTTTTCAGTCAAGGCGGCCACGAGGAATTCTCTCACCTTGTCGGCCATATTCAGTTCGCGGAGCGGAGCGAGAATCACCGTGAGTTGTTTGATTTCCTCGTCATCAAATGGCTCGACGGCTTCGAACTGCTGGCGATGAGGGGCAGTGATCGCATTCACTGATGTAATCAACGTATTGATTACGCCCAGTTGAGTGTTAACATTCGATCCCCAGCAGTGCATCGATAACCGTTCAACTCTGTCCGCTAAACTGGTACGAAAATTTTGAACGGCCTGATCTGCCAATCCCACCGTGTTAACAACGGACTTTAACATACATCCTCCAGTTACAAATATGTCTAGACCCGTCTAGACCCTCGACTCACTCGGGTACACCAGCCTTATTGCCAGTCACCAGATGAGCATCTTGGGAATAATAGTTACATCCAAATTGCTCATCTTGTGAAAAATAAAAGCTCTCGGCAAAGAGAGCATGGATTCCGGATCAAGTCCGGAATGACAAGGTGACAGATGTGGCTCGCTCTCTTTTAACGGGTGTTTTATATAAGGGAATAAATGTGCGGTGTTAAAACTGGATTCCCGCCGAATGGCGCGGGAATGATCTTACAATCATTTTAACCATATATCTTACTCCTTTTTGGCAATATTGTCAAGACTTTCAACCAAAAAAATGGCTTGAATAAGCCATTTTTGTCGCCATCTTTGGCTACAGTTAGCCAAAAGCTACTGCCCTTTACCGCTGAGCATGATATTGATGGTTTTAAGCACGATGCCAAGATCAAGAGGGATGGAGCGATTTTTTACATAAAACAAATCATACTGGAGTTTTTTGAAAGCATCCCGGGTAGATTCGCCGTATTGAAAATTTATCTGGGCCCAGCCAGTTAGCCCGGGTTTTACGAGATGACGTTCGTTGTAAAAGGGGATATCACGCTCCAGGGTTTTGACGAATTCGGGACGCTCAGGCCGCGGGCCGATGAGCGACATCTCGCCTTTGATGATATTGATAAACTGCGGGATTTCGTCCAAACGGACCTTTCTCATGAATCTTCCGAGGCGTGTTACTCGCGGATCGTTTTTTGAGGCCCACTGCGGCCCGCCTTCTGCTTCAGCGCCTACCCGCATGCTGCGAAATTTTACCGCGGTAAAATGCCGGCCCAGAAACCCCACGCGGTTTTGTTTAAAGAAGATCGGTCCCGAAGAATCAAGCTTGATCGCGACGGCAATGATCGGCCAAAAAGGGAGGGAAACTATTAGGCCGACTGTGGCCAGCAGCAAATCCGTGGATCTTTTCAGAAATTCATAGATGCCGTTTTGCCCTTTCGCGATGTTTTGCAAAAACCAGATGTGGCCAATGCCGGTCACTGGGATTTTCCCAGTAAGCTTTTCATAAAAATCCGGCAAATCATAAAATTGTATGCGCATTGATAAACTGGAGAAAAGATTTTGCACAAGCTCTGGAATAGTTCTCGGGTCAACGGCAGTTATTACCGTACTGATGCCATGGTCGCGGATGATTTTTTTTATGTCAGCGGTGGCATCGTAAATCGCGACTCCGGGAAACTCGGAAGCCATTTTTTGACCGTTGATGATGGCCGCGATGCGGTAGCCAAGCTGTGGTTTTTTGAAAATTTCGTCAACAAGCTCTCTGGCTTCATCTTTCATGCCGATCACCAGAATATTTTTGAGAAACTCTGGCCGCTGCACAAAGGCGTTGTACCAAAATCTCCAGAGAGAAAATTGGATCGAATGAACACCGATCATGATGAAGAACACCAGCTGCGGTTTGATATGAAAGAGATTGTCCGTGAGAAGATAAAAATACGCGGCTGCCATCGCAAAACTCACCAACAGATTACGGAGCACGCTGTTATAGAACTCGACATCATTTTTCGTTGCCGCGATATCATACAGACCATTGATGTAGTAAACTGCGCACCAAACGAGAAACAAAACAGTGAATGGCAGAAAATGCATTTCCCAGATATTTTGTGTTGGTATCTCCCGATAACGCAAAAGTAGCGTCAAATAAAGGGACATATACATAACCAGCAAATCCCCAAAAAACAAGATGGTTTTTTTCAAATTTCCTAACATATTTTGCTAATTATAGCAGAGCCAGTTACTGTTGTATAATCGCACAGATTGGCCCGGGATGAGAAAATGGTTTTGACGCAAATGTTAAAAGGTCGTATAATAAATTTATGGCGGATGCAATTGATTCAGCCTTAGAAACAAAAATTTCCTACAAAATACTAAAAATTATTTTGTATGCTATTTTACTCACTCCGATCTGGCTCTGGAGTGCTTTTTTATTTCCTTTTATCACGAGCAAAGTAATTTATTTTCGGCTTCTCATAGAGATCGCGCTTGCGATATATATTCCTCTTACTCTGCTGCATCCTTCTCTTCGGCCAAAAAGGAACTGGCTCACTGGCGTGGTTTGGATATATATGCTCATCATGTTTGTGACTGCGATTTTTGGCGTAAATTTTTCGAAAAGCCTTTGGGGAACGATCGAAAGAGGGGAGGGGATCATCACCATGCTGCATTTTGCCGCTTATTTTACAATGCTACCGACGGTGCTGCGTACGCGGCGTGACTGGCAAAAATATCTTACGGCAGTGGTGATTGTTGTAACTTTTTTGGGATTAATCGGTCTCGTACAGCTGTCATGCGGTTTAGAGAAAGAAGGGTTTTGCCGATTTGCTCCGCCAATGCAAGGCACGCGTATTTCTGCGACGATCGGCAACGCTGCTTTTTACGCGGCGGTCATGCTATTCGGCGCTTTTTTGTCTTGGTTTATGGCAGCGGAGATCAGCAATAAATTGGCAAAGCGGTTGTTTTTCGTGGCGGGGTTTTTCAATGCTTTCATAGTCATACAAACTCAAACCCGCGGCGGTGCAGTTGCTTTATACTTCAGTGTTTTTTTGGTGATTTTGTTTTTGATTTTTAGAGGACAAAAAAGATCAGTCAAAATCGCCAGCAGCGTCGTGGCCATATTCATGGTATTAGGTCCGTTTATTTTGTTTTTGAAACCAGCATCCTTGCCAGATCCGATTGAAAACATTGTGGTTGTAAAACGTTTGAGCAGAATCTTCAAAACAGACACGACAACTCAAAATCGTCTGGAAACCTGGGAGGCCTCGTGGAAAGGCTGGCGGGATCGCTTTATTCTCGGCTATGGCTACGAAAATTATAATGTCGCGTTTAACAAATATTTTCCGCCATCCATATTCAAAAATCAGGGCAGTCAAATCTGGTTTGACAGAGCGCATAACACAGTGCTCGACATAGCGGTAACTACTGGAGTGTTTGGGATTGCAGCCTACCTGGGAATTTTTGCCATGGCGTTTTTTGCTTTACTTAAAGCTTGGCGCAGAACTGTTATCTCGCCCGTGCAAACGGTTGTCCTCACTGCCCTGCTTTTTGCTTATTTCATTCAGAATTTGTTTGTTTTCGATACGCACGCCACGTATTTGTTGTTCTTTTTAGTACTCGGATTTCTCGCTTATCTGACCATCGGTTATGGGGACCCTGTTGCTTCGACCCCAAAAGTTTATAACCTTGGGTACATGCCTACTGTGGTTGTGATTGTAATGGCAATCATGAGCATCTATTTTATCAATCTGCAGCCAGCGTCAGCCAACTATTTTACGACCGAGGGCATCAAATCCGCGAAACTAAAGCAATACCGCTCAGTGCACGGCAATTTCAAAAAAGCCCTTTCGTATGGAACCTATATGGATGAAGAAATCCGCCAGAGGCTGTTTGATTACGCTGCGGAATCTTCTGCAAGCGGAGCGCTCAGCCCGCAGGAAAAAAAAGATCTCTACAATTTTGTCGTTTCTGAATTTGAAAAAAATATCGCGCAAGCCCCCCATGACGTTAAAAATTATCTTTATCTAATGAACGTTTTCAATATCTCCGCGGCTGAGATCGGCAACGTCGACCGGGTTTTTGAGCTTGGAGAGCAAGCTCTCAAGCTTTCGCCGACCCGGCCGCAGATCTACACAGAGCTGGGACAGGCCGCGTTTCTCAAAGGCCGCCAGGATCTTGGCCTGGAATATTTCAAAAAAGCGGTGGATCTGAACCCGCAGCCAAAAGAATCGCATCTCAACTATATTTTAGCCGCCGTGCTTTCCAAACGAGCGGATATCGTAAATGAGGAGTTTAATAATTTACGCCAGCTCGGACATACCTTGACCGCTGAAGATCATGGGCTGATTGCTAACATATATGGGCAGGTCTGCGACGTCAGCGCCGCGCGCGCGCAAATCCAAACCGCTGTTTCTCTGGAGTCGAAATACAAAGTCCAAGGACAGAATTTCATCGCCGAGCTTGAAAAAAAATGTTTAACACAAAATAAATAGCGATATGGCATTTGCCTCCACTGACCTGAAAAAGATTCTGGTCACCAATAAAATAGTCGAAGAAAAAGATCTTGACAAGCTAGAGCAGGATGCTAAGGAAAAAAAACAAACCCTGTCTGGCTATCTGGTCACGAAGAAAATTATTCCGGAAGACAAACTGACCAAGCTCGTGAGTGATTTTTTGAAGGTGCCGGTGGTGGATCTGACCGCTGAAAAAATTCCTCAGGATGTGCTGAAGATCATTCCCGAACCGATCGCCAGGCGGCATCAGGTAATCGCGTTCCGCAAGAAAAACAACGAGCTGGACCTCGCGATGACAGATCCCGAAGACCTGCAGACGAGGGAATTCGTAAAAAAGAAAACTGGCTTCGTCATCAAACCGTTCCTAGCCACTGATTCCGGCCTGGAGGCGGCCTTGACCCAATATCACTCCAATCTGAAGGCTGAGTTTGAGAAAATTTTGACGTCTAAAAAGAACGACGTCAAAATGGACGACAAGGAAGAGGGGAGCCAGCTGGTAAAAATGGCGCAAGAGATCCCTGTGGTGCGCGTTGTGGATACTTTGCTTGAATACGCGATTTTTGAAGGAGCGTCTGACATTCACATTGAGCCGCAGGAAAAGGAGGTCACGGTTCGTTATCGCATTGACGGCATTTTGCACGACGTGATGACTTTGCCAAAGGTGATTCAGCCGGCGCTCGTGGCCCGCATCAAGGTTTTATCAAACCTCAAGATCGATGAGCATCGGCTGCCGCAGGATGGGCGGTTCAAGATTCAAACAGATCAATACAATATATCATTCCGCGTTTCCACTATCCCGATTTTTGACGGTGAAAAAGTCGTGCTGCGCCTTTTGGATGAGGGGGCCAAGGCTGTTACCTTCGAGGAACTCGGATTTGCCAGATCGGCTTTGGATATCATCAAAGGTAATCTTTCCCGTTCGCATGGCATGACACTCATCACCGGTCCCACCGGTTCAGGTAAATCCACCACCTTGTACACTGTTCTTTCTATGCTCAATACCAAGGGCGTGAACATCAGCACTATTGAGGACCCCGTTGAGTATCGGATTTTTGGCGTCAACCAAATGCAGGTCAACCCCAAGATCAGTTTATCGTTTGCCATGGGCCTGAGGGCGCTTCTCAGGCAAGATCCAAACATCATCATGATCGGTGAAATCCGCGATAAAGAAACCGCAGAGGAAGCAGTGCACGCGGCCATGACCGGGCACATCGTGCTTTCGACTCTTCATACCAACAACGCGGCCGGCGCGATTCCGCGTCTTTTGGACATCGGGGTCGAGCCGTATCTTATAGCCTCAACATTGAATACGGTTGTGGGCCAGCGTTTGGTAAGAAAAATTTGCCAGGACTGCAAAGAGATAAAAAAGATCGATGATAAAACCGCGGAAAGCCTTTCGCGAGATTTTGACCTCGATTCCCTCGTGGAGGTTATGAAGCGCGAGGGAGTAGAAAAAGTCAAACGGGTTACGGACCTTGATTTTTATGAGGGTAAAGGTTGTGAAAAATGCAATCATACCGGTTACAAAGGCCGCATGGGTATATACGAGGTACTGAACGTCTCTGAGCCCGTTCAAAAATTGATCGTATCGCAGGCAACCACCAATCAGATTCAATCGCAGGCGGTTCAAGAATCAATGGTGCTCATGTGGCAGGACGGTTTTATCAAAGCGCATCAGGGATTGACAACAATTAACGAAGTCTTGAGAGTGACAAAAGAATAGCATGCCGCAATATACATACACAGCGAAAAATCGCGAGGGCCAGACGATCAATGATAGCGGCGAGGCAGAATCGCGCGAAGCAATGGGACAGATTCTGCGCGGTCAGGGATTACTGCCTACGCAGATCGAAGAAAAACGCGCCAAACGCGAATTCGGCTCTATTTTTTCAATGCTTGGCCGCGTTTCGCTCCTTGAGAAGCTGACTTTCGCCAAAAATCTCGCTGTAACTCTGAAGGCCGGCTTGCCTGTGTCGCGCGCGCTGGTTGTGGTAACCAAGCAGATGTCCAACCCTTATTTCAGCCGCGTCATTGCTGACATCGCGCATAATGTCGAATCAGGAAAAACTTTGTCGGAAAGTCTTGGCGCGTATCCCCGCATATTTTCACCGATTTTTGTCAACATGGTAAAGGTTGGAGAAACAAGCGGCGAGTTGGATGATACCTTACAGTACTTGGCGAAACAAATAGGCCGCGATTACAACCTCATCCGCCGCACCAAGGGTGCAATGACATACCCGGCCGTTGTCGTGGTAGCCCTGCTAATCATTGGGTATTTAATGTTTACGTTCGTGTTGCCAAAACTCACCGCTTCTTTTGCTGAGTTTGATACTGACTTGCCGATTTTGACCAGAGTTATAATAACCACGGTAGATATATTTTCGAGGTATTCAATCTTGGTGGGAATTGGTCTTGGAGGTTTGATAGCGGGCTTTTTGTTTTGGCGCAAAACACAAAGCGGTCACATAGTGCTCCACCGGTTGGTCTTAATGCTGCCAATGTTTAAGACCTTGGTTAAAAAAATCAACCTAGCCCGCTTTACAATCATCTTTACTGGTCTATTGAAGAGTGGCATGCCTATTGTCGAGGCGCTGTCTATCACCAGTAATACTATGAGCAATATTTATTACCAGCAGGCTTTGGCTGACGCTTCCGAAAAAGTCAAAATTGGAGTTGATCTTGTTTCGTCGCTCGAGCGTTATCCTCATTTGTTTACTCCGATGGTCACGCAAATGATCCAGGTCGGGGAAGAGTCAGGCACGATGGAAACGGTTTTGGAAGAGGTCGCGGATTTTTATGAGGCGGAAATTGACGATACTGTAAAAAATCTTTCATCGATCATTGAACCGATTTTAGTCATGGTGATTGGCGCAGTGGTCGGTGTTCTTGCCGTGGGTCTCATTCTTCCTATTTACAACATTTCGCAAAATATTTAAACATGAACAGGTACTTCGGATTTTCTCTCGTAGAATTGATCGTCGCGCTTGCCGTGGTTATGGTCGCGATTTTGCTGTTTGGAGTTGCGGTTTCAAGCCTCCCGGTTATTAAGGGAACGCGAAATCGGAACATTGCTTATCATGCGGCCGCGCAAAAAATCGAGGAGCTTAGAAACACGCCGTTCGCGTCTCTGCCCGGATCTGGCAGTTTCAGTTATCCGATATTGAGTTCTCTTGCCAGTTCTACGGCCCAGCTCACGGTTTCAAATTATCTCGGCGACAGTGAAATAAAACAGGCAATAGTAGTGGTTTCGTGGTTTGAAAATTCAGGCACACAAAGTGTCCGGCTCGACACCCTGATCAGTAACTCTGGATTAAATGAATAGCCGAAAAAACACCGCATTTACTCTGCTGGAGGTGGTCGTGGTGATTGGGCTGATCGCGCTCATGGCGATTTTTGTGGTGGGGATAATGATTGCCAACAACCGTTTTTTTAACAATCAAACCGGGGAGATTACGGCGATTTCCGGAACGCGTCAAATCGCAGATCGGATTCTGGAATACGGACGACTCGCGGTTTCCGTGGCTTCCAGCTATACCTATAACACGGTTGATTATAGCTCAGGAGCTACCACGGTTATTTTTCAAATCCCGAGTATAAACAGCGCGGGTCAGGTATTGACCACATACGATTATGTTATCATCACGAAAGACTCTGTAAACCCGCTGCGGCTGCTCTTGTTTCTGGTTCCTGACGCCGCGAGTGCCCGCGTCCCAAGAAACGTGGAACTCACGAATAAATTGGGTGATGTCTTGTTTACATATGACCCGAACGCGGCCAGCGCTGACGCTGTTAATTATTCTATTCAAATTAATATGGGCGGACCTTCGGGGGCGGCGGAAACCGTCGAAGGCCGGGTCACCCTCAGAAACAAATGAACATAAAAACAAAACAAGACGGACAGGTCCTAATCATCGCCGTTATATTTTTCACGATTATTCTGGTTTTGGTCGCGAGCCTCATGCAATATGTCTCTCAAAACTCGCGCGCGTCGCGGATCGCTGTGGCTAACGAACAGGCCATTCAAATCGCTGACGCGGGAATAGACAGAGCCTTGCATCAACTCAATGCCACTGCAGGGTCCTACACCGGGGAGACCGGAACAGTGCTCGGAAGCGGAGAGTTTGACGTCAGTGTCACTAATGTTTCCGGTAATGTAAAAGACATTACCGTGACAGCTTATATACCGAACAAGGCCGCTCCCCAGCTTACCAAACAGGTCAAAGCCCAGGCAAGTATTGGTACGGCCACTGTCAGTTTTAATTATGGTGTCCAAGTCGGCGCAGGAGGTTTGCAGATGAGCAACACTGCCAGTATTGAAGGAAATGTTTATTCCAACGGACCCATAACCGGAAGTAATTCGCCGTATGTTACAGGTGACGCTTATTCTGCGGGGGGAGCCGGTCTGATCGACGGCGTTGATGTGAATGGAGCTGCCTATGCGCACAGTGTGCGTAACAATATTGTGGGGGGAAGCGCGTTTGGACACACTCTTAGCGGGGCCACGGTTAACGGAAGTGCATTTATGAATACAATTTCCAGTTGTACGATAGCAGGCGATGCGTTTTATGCTTCACGGACCGGATGCACAGTTGGTGGAAGCGTGACCACACCGTACGCCGGTGAAGCGGATCCTGCAATACAGCCTTTTCCGATCCCGGATGCGCAAATTACTGACTGGAAGAATCAGGCGGAAGCGGGAGGTGTGATTAGTGGAGGATTATCTCTTTCAGGAACCACACAAATGACATTGGGTCCCAAAAAGATCGTGGGCAATTTGTCTCTATCGAATTCCGCAAAAATCACTTTGACAGGCCCACTGTGGGTTACCGGAACTGTCAGTTTGTCAAACTCGGCTACCATTGCCCTGGACAGCTCTTATGGTAATCTTAGTGAAGTGATCGTCTCAGACGGAAGCGTGAGCACTAGCAATTCTGTTCAGTTTCAAAAAGCCGGTCCTGATAGCTATATTATGATGGTTGCTTTACCGACAGGGGGAGCATTTAGCATCAATAATAGTGCCAATACTTTGATTGCTTATGCTCCAAACGGAGAAGTCAATATTTCCAACAACGTAACGATAAGAGAAGTCACAGCGTACCGTCTTAATATAAACAACACAGCCCGCGTGATTTATGAGACTGGTCTGGCGAATTTACAGCTTGATTCTGGTCCTGGCGGCTCTTGGGAAATATTGCGTGGCACATGGCGAGAGATAAATTAGACAAAAAAATGAATTTGTGCTATAATATTAGTCACTGAAGTTTGATTTTTGAAATAAACAGCAAAAATAAATTGATGTTTAGTTTTGGCGGCAAAAAGAAAAATGCTTTGGGTTTGGACATCAGCGATGTGTCTTTGAAACTTTTCGAATTTGAAAAAAATCAGAGTAATTTTCGCGTGCAGGCGTATTCCGACGAAATCATACCCAAGGAGCTTATCTCAGCTGATTCGATAAAAGATCCCAAAGGGCTGACTCGGCTCATCAAAAAAGCGATCTCCATGCCGAAGTTCGGCAAGGTGACAACGCCTTATGTTGTCGCGTCTATTCCTGAAACAAAATGTTTCGTGCGAGTTATCCAGATGCCTGCGGTTTCAATGGATGAAGCAAAGGAAGCTATCCCATGGGAAGCAGAGGCCTATATTCCAATGCCAATCGGACAGGTATATCTCGATTGGGTGGTTTTACCTTCGCACTCTGTTCCTGGAGCTCTTGGTCAGCAGGATAAAATGACCGTGCTGATCACGGCCGCTCCAAAAGATTATGTTGACGATTTTACCCGCATTTTAAAGGAAGCGCAGCTGCAGCCGATCGCCCTTGAAATCGAATCGCAGGCCACGGCGCGCAGCCTGGTTTCCAGGCTGGAAGAAACAGTACTCATTTTGGACATCAACACCCTGCGTACGAGCTTTATTGTTTATGATGAGGACACGCTGCAATTCACCAGCTCCATCCCGATTGCCGGAAACGTGTTCACGGAAAGTGTTGCGAAAGCTCTAGGCATAAATTCGGACGAGGCGGAAAAAATAAAAAGGAAAAACGGATTGGACGAAAGTAAGGACAATGGGGCGGTCAAGCGGGCTCTGTCTCCTGTTTTCAACAATCTCGTATCAGAGGTTAAAAATATCATCCGATTCTATGAGGAACATTCTACCGCGACTAGTAAAGTGTCGCGGATTCTACTGTCCGGAGGATCAAGCAAGCTAAAACATTTGCCATCGTTTTTGGCAGAAAAGCTCGCTCAAGACACCGGGGGCGATCATCCATTACGCTCACTGCCTGGAATAAAAGTTGAGCTTGGCAACCCGTGGGTCAAGGTTTTGAAAAAGCGGCAGGTTCCACCATTGTCTCGCGAAGATTCACTTTCATACGCAACAGCCATTGGCCTAGCGCTTCGGGAGGAAGATAGATGATCAAAAGGTACATAAATTTACTGCCTCCAGTTGAACAGCAGGAACTGCGAATCATGCAGGTCAATCAGCAGATTCGTGATTTTGGGATTAGACTGCTGATTTCTCTCGCGGTGTTAATAGCTATTTTTTTGGCGATTAGGTTTTATCTGAACATCGAGGTGAAGCAAACCCGGGAAGAACTGGCCAGGGAGACTGGATTGCTGAACAGCCTTGAGACTTCAGCGTTTCGCAAAGAGGTAGAGCGGTTCAACGCGGAGCTGGCAAATTTTGAAATATTAGAAAAGAAACAGGGAAAGCTGTCTGGGATACTGACAGAGATCGCTCAGAAAATGCCTGCCGATCTCACGCTGGATCGTCTTACGGTAGATCAATCAACTGGCAGGATCGAGATCGCTGGTCGTGCCTCAAACCGCAATTCAGTTTTATCGTTTAGGCAAGCGCTCATTGCCTCCGAGCGTTTCAAAAATATAAATTTTCCTTTAGCTAATCTGGAAAAACCAAGCAATGTGGCTTGGCAGTATAGATTTTTTGTGAAATAGCATGACGCTTTCTCCTCTCAATTCCTTTCATCAAGCTCGGATAGCTCTCACAATAGGAGCTATCATCGTCGCGTCCGCGCTCCTCGTCTTTTTCGGCTTGCTTCCGCAAACTGATGCGGTGAGCAGCATCAAATCTGAGATCGATCAGAAACAACAACGGATAGCGCAGGTGCGATCGGAGATACAAAGTTACCAAGAGGTGCAAGCAAACCTCAAGAAGCTTACCGGAAGCGACACCATGCCCGAAATTTTTTCCAAGCGGGAAAACGTGTTGACCTTGATTGAAGGCCTGGAAGGCGCTGTTGCCAGATCAGCTGGTTCCCACACTTTGGTTCTGACTGACCATGAAGAACAAGCCGCAGTCAGCGCGAGCAGCAAACCCCCTGCCAGACAGGCTGTTATAAAAGAGTTAACCGGCGCAGAAGAGATTCCCTATCAGCTCGACTATTTCGGCAGTTACAGGCAAACCGTAAATTTCCTATTGTACTTGGAAAATCTGCCATTCATCACCCGCGTAGGGAAGCTATCCTTGGCCGCCGAATCCGTGCAATCATCTGAACCGGGAGGGGACACGCGCAATACTGGAAACGCGTTTACCCAGGTTGATGGATTGTTATTTATTCAAAAACCATGAAAAAGCCGAAATTTAGATTTTTGAAAAGAATAAAACCGCCGCCGCTTCCTATTGTGCTGTCTGCGCTTTCCGTGATCGCGATTTTAGCGGAACTGTTTGCCCTTTATAAATACGGGTATCTGAGTGTGACAAAAAAATCTGATACAACAGGGACCTCCTCGGCGCAGGTTTTGAATTTTAAAGCATTTGAAAAAGTTCGCGATTCTATGGATCAAAGCCAGCTTTACCAAGTGCCGGGCTATCAACTCCAAAGCCTGACAGGCGGTAAGGACGATCCGCTGGCCGAGTTCTAAGCGCTCTGGAAAACCGGAGCGCTTTTCATTATAATATTAAGGCTTCTATTCCTGTGCGCCCTAGCTTCCGCCTTCGCTAAAGCCTTGCGGACAGGCAGTTGTGAGCCCTTGTAGCTCAATGGATAGAGCACTAGTCTTCGGAACTAGGAATGGGGGTTCGATTCCCTCCAAGGGCATTTTGTGTTCCTTCTGCGACAAGCCCTGTTAGCTCAGTTGGTAGAGCAGTTGCCTCTTAAGCAAACGGTCGCTGGTTCGAATCCAGCACAGGGCACCATGGCCGAGGTTTGAAACAGAGTAACAGCTTTAAAAGTATGAGAGAAAAGATATATAGCACGCGAGAGTTGGCGAAGTTTTTCGCGGTGAGCGAAAAAACTATTTGGGAATGGTGTAAAAAAGGACGGCTGCCAGGTTTCAAAATCGGCAAAGAATGGAAGGTCCGCGTATCAGATCTCAACCGGCTTATCACAGGCAAAGTCCAGACTAAAAAACAGAAAGGCGAAACTTTATTCTAATGGTTTATTTTTTTTATGGAGATGACAATTTTTCAATCTCCAGAGAGCTGAAAAAAAAAGGCAGCGCAGAAACCCTCAGCGCGACCAAGGATTTATCTGATAAAGATTTGCGTAGCCGCTTCACTGACCTTCTGGCAGGACAAAGTTTGTTTGCGACGCAAAAAACAGTAATCGTGAGAAATTTTTTGAAGCTCGTAAAAGATTACTCGGAATGCGAGCAGTATCTGGCCAGAGTTGTAAAAGCGCCTCCCGCTGACGTAACCTTGATTTTTGCCGAGGGCGAGGATCCCGATAAACGCCTGAAATTTTTCAAATTTTTACAAAAAGAAACCAATGCCACAGAGTTCAAGATTCCTTCCGGCAAAGATCTGGAAGCTTGGATAAAAAACTATCTTTCGGATTTTGGATTTGAAATAGAAAGCAGCGCGCTGGGCCTGCTGATGACAAGGCTCGGCAATGCTGAGCAGGAGAGCCTGTATGATTTATGGCAGGTTACTCAGAATCTTGAAAAATTGATGCTGCTAAAGGACCGGGAAAAACGGATCGTTGCGGCAGATATTCAGGAACTGGTAAGGCCAAATATTTCTCAGAACATTTTCGCGTTGACCAACATGTTCGCGGAGGGGAAAGGCAGGGAAGCGATGAGTCTTTTGGAGAAAATGATGGCGGAGGGGCCGGCTGCTGATCTCAAGTCGCAAACCATACAAATCATCGGCGGTTTGGCTTCGCAGATAAGATCGTTGCTTCTGGTCAAAGACATTGAGGCTGAAAGCCCGGCCAAAATCGCCTCCGTTCTCGGTTGGAAAGAGGGGAGAGTCTGGATAAACAGCAAGCTGGCAAAAAAATTCACTAAGGAAAAATTAATTGCCTTGCTAAAAGATCTGCGCGCGCTTGATCTGCGCCTCAAAAGCTCAGAAGAACCGCCTAAATTACTATTGAGTTTGTTTTTACAAAAAGCTAAAGCTTAAAATATGTCAATTTTATTTTGGATTCTGCTTGGTTGTTTGATTTCCGGCGTTCTCTCGCTTGCTGGCGGAGCGATACTGCTGATCAAGGCCGAATGGGTCAGGAAATTTTCCACGCATTTGGTGTCGTTTGCGGTGGGCGCTCTTCTCGCAACCGCGTTTTTGGATTTGCTCCCCGAAGCCTTTGAGCATGGCGAAGAGAGAGGTGTTGGGCTCGAGGCTTTGCTCATGGTGGTCATGGGGGGAATGATCGGGTTCTTCTTGCTCGAGAGCCTTATCCTGAAATTTCATCCGCATCACCATGAAGACGAGGACGAGTTTCACCATCACGCGACGCCAAAACTGCTGTTCATCGGCGATACGTTCCATAATTTCATCGATGGCGTTGTTATCGCCGGGGCGTTCTTGACCAATGTGCCGCTCGGGATTGTTACCTCGCTTGCGGTAGCCGCCCATGAACTGCCCCAGGAGATTGGCGATTTTTCCGTGATGCTGCACCACGGCTGGAGCAGAGCCAAGGTTCTCATAGCGAATATCGTTTCTTCACTTTCCAATATTGCCGGGGCGTTTCTCGCTTTTTTTGCCAGCAACTATCTCGAGCCTCGCTTGCCATATCTATTGGCCCTAACCTCGGGGATTTTTATCTATATTGCCGCGGCTGACCTTATCCCCGAGATTTCCATGTATCACCGCCGTGATAAAACCAGTCACGTGTTTGTTCTCATTGTTTTGGGGATTTTCGCCGTTGGTGTGCTAAGATATTATCTGGAAGGAAGCCACTAGAGTGCCGAAATTTTTTGATATTAGCCTGAGCCTCGATAACTCGACGTTTCCCTGGCCGGGAGACACGAAATTCATCCGTTTGGAAAAGAAAGGTTCGGGGATTGTTTCTCAGCTCATAATGTCCACGCACACTGGAACGCATGTTGACGCGCCAAAGCACTTTTTATTTAACAAATCAGGAGTGGATAAAATCGCCCTGACAAAACTCGTGGGACCAGCAAGGATTGTGGAAATAAACGCGAAAAATCTGATTACTTCCAGTGACCTAGAAAAACTTAAAATTCAAAAAGGCGAGCGCATCCTGTTTAAGACCCGCAACTCAGGGCTTTACAAGAAAGGCAAATTTACCGCTGACTACGTTTCTTTGTCGCTTGATGGCGCTAGGCACTTGGCACGAAAGAAAATCGCTTTGGTCGGCACGGATTATCTCGGGATAGAAGCCAAAAGCGCGCCAGGACACCCGGTTCATAAAACCCTGCTTTCCGCCGGAATCGTCAATGTCGAAGGTTTGGATTTGTCCAAAATAAAGCCAGGCAGTTACAATCTCGCTGTTCTCCCCCTCAAAATCAAAGCAGGGGATGGGTCCCCTGCTCGTGCGGTACTTTGGAGATAGTTAGATCCAATTAATTCAGAAAAATTTTAGGAAGAGTAGAACGAGGAGAAGGAGTAAAGTAGGTCAGACCTGCCAAAAAGTCAAATAAATTTTTGTTCGTCTGGGCCAATTTGTGCGCCGCCACATATAATAAAGTCCCCACGGCGTTGACAGCCATAATCGAAAAATAAATCCAGCACCTTCCTGTCGGGGTATTGCACCCCGCAGGAAGGCTATATTGAGCCATTCATCCCCGCAGCAAGCTGCGGGGTATTCTGGAAGGTGCTGGATAAAGCGTCAGATTTGGGATTTTTCATGGTCAGTCATTTGTATTTTACTTCATGACCGCCAAACTGCTTTCGCAGCAAGGCAACTATTTTGTTGGAAAAAATTTCCTGATTTTCGGGCTTTTCCGATTCCATGCGAACGCGGAAGGAATCTTCCATGACTGGGACGCTGACGCCGAGTCGTTTTGCCTCATCGATAGTCCATTTGCCTTCTCCCGTGTGATGGATATAGCCGACGACATTGTCGAGGTTTTCCGTATCAAAAATATTTTTGGCCAGATCCACGAGCCAGGAGGACACCACTGAACCTTTGCTCCAGATGTGGGCGATCTGCGAGAAATCGAGGTCTTTGAACTCTGATGCCCTGAGTACTCCAAAGCCTTCAGCAATTGCTTCCATCATGCCGTACTCGATTGCGTTGTGGACCATTTTCACGAAATGTCCAGCACCAGTTTTTCCAACTAAACCGTAACTGTTGCCATTGCCTGCTGCGAGAACTTTGAAAATCGGTTCGATGACAGGGAAAACTGGTGCTGGACCGCCAACCATGATAGAAAAGCCGTTTTTCTCTCCCCAGACTCCGCCAGAAGTGCCGCTGTCAAAGAAATGGATGCCGTTCTCTGCCAGTTTTTTGGCGCGTCGCTGCGAATCGCGGTAAAAAGAATTACCGCCGTCAATGACAACGTCGCCTTTCGACAAGCTTAGGGCCTTCGGCCCGAATAGAAATTCATCAACCAGGCCACCTGCCGGGAGCATCAGCCACACAATCTTTGGGCTGCCGGCGGCCGACAACTTCTCTATCAATTCAGTCGGGCTTTCGGCCGTCAGTCCGCCTATGGCGGAGAATTCTTCTCTGGGACCGGGGCTCCGGTTCCAGGCAATAACATTGATATTGTTTTTGTGCAGTCTGCGGGCTATTTGCGCGCCCATGCGGCCGAGGCCGAGTATGCCGACGCTCAGGCGATGTGCCATTGTTTTTTATCCTTTTTCATTAATTGTTCTGCGGTATTCGGTCCCCAGCTACCAGGTCTATAAATTTCAACCCGGGGCATTGTCTTAGTGATATATTTTTCAACTTCGTCGATATATTTCCAGGAATGTTCAATCTCGTCGCCCCGCGTGAACAAACGCTGGTCACCTTCGATGAAATCGAGGAGCAACCGTTCATAAGCCTCGGGAAACTCGCCTTGGAAAGCGGAATGATATCCAAGTTCCATGGTCACTGGATGCAGCCTGATGCCAAAACCGGGATCTTTGGCCGAGATATTCAAAAAAATTCCTTCGTTCGGATGGATCTCAAACGAAAGAACATTGGGAATTTCCGAATTCATTTGGAAAATATCTGGCGAGCTTTTTTTGAAATGGATCGAAACCTCGGTAAATTTGGATTTAAGTTTTTTCCCGGTGCGCAAATAAAAGGGAACACCCATCCAGCGTTCGTTATCAACAAATAGTTTGACTGCGGCATAGGTCTCTGTACGCGACCGAGGATGGACATCTGGCTCTTTGCGGTACCCTTCAAACTGTCCGATCGCCAGTGCTTCTTTGAGATCGGCGGCCGTAGGCATTTTTATAGCTTTTATTACTTTGGCTCGCTCGTCCCGAATCGATTCCGTGGAGAGATCCTGCGGCGGCTCCATGGCAATATGGGCCAAAAGCTGCATCAGATGGTTTTGCATGAAATCGCGTATTGCTCCGGTCTGTTCATAAAATGCGCCCCGTCTGTCGATGCCACGCTCCTCCAGGGCCGAAATCTGAATATGATCAATGAAGTTTTTGTTCCACAGCGGTTCAAAAATACTGTTGGCAAAGCGGACAGTCAAAAGGTTTTGCACAGTTTCTTTGCCAAGATAATGGTCAATGCGGTATATCTGGTCTTCGGAAAAATAGCTATTCAGGGTTTTATCGAGTTTGCGCGCGGACGGTAGATCTGCGCCAAACGGCTTTTCCAAAACAACTCTGGTCTGCCTTTTGTGGATAGCGCAGCCCTTCAGCAGACCTGATTTATCCAGGGCATGGGAAATCGTGGGATAGTGGCTCGGTAGCGTGGCGAAATAAAATAAACGGTTTGCGCAGTTATGTTTTTTTGATTCAAGCTTGGTCAGAAAATTCGCGAGTTTTGTGAAATCACGGTCGTTTCCGAAATTACCCGGTGAGTAGAAGATTTTTTTTGCGAATGCCTGCCATTCTTCGGAAGAAATTTTGACCTGACTGCGAAATTCTTCATGGGAAAATTCACTGCGCGCGAATCCTATGATATGGAATGACCGGGGCAACAATTTCCTCTCGTGCAGACGGTACAGTGCCGGGATGAGCCGTCCCCGCGACAGATCTCCGGTCGCTCCAAATATAACCAAATTTGTCGGATCAAGGAGTTCTTTTGCACTTTGTTTCATGCAGCAATTATACAAGGATTTGTGCTATTGCGCCAAATCAAAACCCCTGGGGTGTCCCCTAGGGGTTTTGATTTGAACTCTTCCGTTCCCAAACTCTAGGTTTGAAATTCGAGATTACTGATTGTCGCTCTGGCCGCCTTGCTGGCCCTGGCCTTTTTGACCTTCTCTTTCCATAATTTTTTCACCTCCCCCGATGATTAAGTATGAATAATGCTTTACTAGTATGCTCAGCGGTTTTGTTTCCGCTGATAGGCAAATGAACAATTATTAGGAACATAATTTTTTGTTTTTTGGAAATGCCCGCTTTTTGTAGAACAGTACCAATTGAAGATTGCAAACGCTTGAAATTCTTTGTGAAAAATGGTAAAGTGTTATAGATTTGATATAGGTCCCCGTAGTTCAATGGATAGAACACTGGCCTTCTAAGCCGGATATGTAGGTTCGATTCCTACCGGGGATACCACTTCTCCGCTCCTTATGGAGCTACGAAGTGCACGGTACGCGGAGAAGTGTCCTGCGAAGCTTTAGCGAAGCAGGACAGCATTAAAAACAAACAGATGTTTTACGTGAAGCACTATTCGAGATATCCTATGTGGAAGCAGATTAGGCTTTTCAATTGCAAACAGCTTGAAAGATAATTGACATTTCAAAACATTTAGATTAACTTGAGAATATGGAAAAGAAAATTACAAATGAAGATTTGGCCGTGATGATGAAAAAAGGCTTTGATGGTATTGATGAAAGATTTAATGAGGTAGACGAACGGCTTGATAAGCTCGAAACAGGCCAGGAAGATATTAAACTCCGCTTGGATCAAGCTGCTTATCGCTTTGAAATGCAGGCACTAGAAAAGCGTGTTGCAGTTTTGGAAAAGCACACGGGAATAGCGAAAGTTAAGCAGCCTTAAAAGCCCAATAAACAAGCGTTTTTACAATGGCTAAAGCAAGCCATTTTTTATTTTTTGGCTTATGTTAACAAATGGCGAGGTTGACATTTCCGCGAAAAAGAGCTAGAATTACTTTAGGTTTACAATGAACCTTACCTGACACAGCAGGTGCCGCATCCTCTTACAATAGCTGTGTAAGAGTTTTTTATTTCTAATATGGTGGGTGTAGCTCAATCGGTAGAGCGCCGCTCTGTGGCAGCGGAGGCAGCGGGTTCAAAACCCGTCACCCACCCCAAAAATGGGTTTGAGGCTACATTGACTGTATTTGTTTAAGGTAGGTTTTAATGAATCCATGCTCACAGACGAAGATATAAAAAAACTAACAGAAGTATTTGCAACCCGAGTGGAGCTTGATACAAAATTCGATGCGATGCACGAGTCGTTTTCGGATTTGCAGGCGGCCGTAGACGCGTATGCAAGACCTATTCGTAAAAATAGTTTCAACATCCCGCACAATGCGACCCATACGAATTAAATTAGCTAGATGGATAAGATTGAAATAATCACAGATTCAGTATCGATTGATAGGCTAAAAGAATCGGCCAAAGAGGGCTTCGGCGATATGGTCAAAGCTGTCGTTGATATTGAGCGCAAAATAATGGCGCTCGCGGGAGAGCTGCATGCTGACGAGGAAGCAGTGCTGCTTCACGACGGCAGTAAGCAGGAAAATCTGTGGGGCATAAACATTTATGTCAATGAGCCGCGCGATTCATGGATTGAGTTTGACTCAATGATTAATCTGCGGCCAGCGCATGGCAATCTTTCCAATACAGTAGAAGATCCTGACATTCAGAAAAAACTCAAAGAAATAGTTAACTCTCTTGTCAAATGATGCACTCAAAACTTGCCACTGGCAGGTGGCAGCAAATGTCCATTGCCGATCAGCTGGGAAACGTTGGTAGTGAATACAGTCGCATTTTGAGCAGTAGAAGGCGCCAGGATGAAGCGAGGTTTCAGGGGGCACTCTCCAGATTTTTAGAACTACTCGACCTCACGATCAATGATGAACGTTGGGATTTGGGGCGGAAACGTGAATTGCTGCGTTTGCGAGAAATAAGTTGTAAGGGTTTTCCCGAAGGATTGCAAAAGTACTTCAATCACTTTGCCCTACTCGCTCGGAAGAATAAATAACTAGCCGCCGAAAGGTCGAAGACTCTGAGCTTTCGCCTAACGAGCGGCTTTGTTACACTTCGCACAATGCCAGAATTACAAAAATAATTGAGAAACAAAACGAACATTATAGAAGTTAAAAATCTGACGCGGAAATTCAAAGATCTTGTTCCACAACCGTTGTGTTTCTATTGGTTGGAATTTATCCAGCACCTTCCAGAATACCCCGCAGCTTGCTGCGGGGATGAATGGCTCAATATAGCCTTCCTGCGGGGTGCAATACCCCGACAGGAAGGTGCTGGATTTATTTCTTTTCAAAAATCGAGATATAAATTATTATCGCTTCCTCAGTGCCAATACTGCGAATTATGCGACCCTAATCAAAGGACATTAGCGAAGCATGAGTTTCACCCACTGTACAATTCGGTAGAATTGTACAGTGGGTGAAATGGCTCAATCGCCGTTTATAGTTGCGGCTAAATTGTTCACCCGGGGCATTGAATTAGAAAATCGCCCTTAGAAAGTGTTATTAGAATTGGGTATAATTGACACTTTCAAACCAAGATTTATAATGGAGATACTATGTTGACCACTGAAGATATTCAAAAATTAATAGAAGCTGAACGAGAAGTTTTTACTACCAAAGAAGATTTCGCGCGGATTGAACAGATGTTTTCAAATTTGCAGTCTTCGGTTGATGCCTACGCTAAGAAAGCCGATACTTATTTTCAAGAAATGTCTGCCATGAGACATGCACTAAAACGTCACGAAGAAGCACTTCAGAAAATTGCTCAAAAGGTTGGGATAAAACTCGATTTTTAGGTTAGTATCAAGAGTATTGTATTCAACTAGCCGCCGAAAGGCGGTTTAAATTTTGCGAAAGCGCTATATAAATACCTTGTGGAAAAATATTAAATAACGATAACAATATATTGACAAACGATAAATAGTGGTTTAATATTGTGTTGTCCATAATCATTAAGCTTCTATTATGAAACGGGGTTCAACAATTTTTCTAAAGGTTGTAATTGTACTGATCGGAATCGTGACACTTGCGGTCATGATTCGGTTTCCCCTGACCGAGGGGAGAGCCGTAAATTTAGACCTGTTCAGTATTTACTCTGATCCGTTCATCGTGTATGGGTACCTGGCATCTATCCCATTTTTTGTTGCGCTATATCAAGCGTTCAAATTACTCGGATACATCGGGCAAAATAAAGTATTCTCGCTGAATTCTGTGAAAGCTTTAAGGACTATTAAATATTGCGCAATCGCACTGAGCATCCTAATTGTGATGGCAGCAATATATATAAGGCTATCATTTTCAGTTAAATCAGTTACAGATGATGATCCGGCTGGTTTTATTGCCGTGGCTCTTGTAGCTACTTTTATTTCTGTCGTAATTGCCACCGCGGCAGCTGTTTTTGAAAAACTTTTACAAAGCGCCGTAGATATAAAATCTGAAAACGATTTAACGGTCTAAACAGAATAATATGCCGATAGTAATCAACATTGATGTGATGCTGGCCAAAAGGAAAATGAGTGTCACTGACCTTGCGGAAAAGGTTGGCATCACAATGGCAAATATTTCCATATTGAAAAATGGCAAAGCCAAAGCGATAAGGCTTTCAACCCTGGAAGCGATTTGCAAAGCTTTAGATTGTCAGCCTGGCGATGTTTTGGAATACAAGAGCTCGTAATAAATTAATTAAATTATGAAATCACACGGTGCTTCCAGCGGCCTCTATGGCCTCGGTTTCCTCGGCGCTGTGTCGAGATTACGGCTGAAGAAGCCGAGGCTTTGCGCTTAAAAAATTTGAAAAATCTCGATCAAACCGCGGCCGCAAGTACTTTTCAACCGATCCTCACCTCAGCATACAAAAAGGTTTCCGAAGCTCTGATTTTGGGCAAGGAAATCAAGATCGTGGGGACTGGCAAATTTTAGTTGTTTTTGTGAAAAGAGGTTATAGTGGAGTTGCAATAAAACGCAATGAAACACAATTTAAAAATTCAACCAAGATACGTGGCGAAAAGCGGAGTTTTGGCGCTGTTGTTTTTTTTGATGGCGTTATTTTTGGCTAGCCTCTATTTTCGTTCGATAAAAATTGCCCCAACTGTGGCAGTGCCGGAGACGTCGGCAGACCAACATCCAAAACTTGATTTTGATGCTTATGACAAAAAGCTATACGAAATCGCGGGAAGTCCGTCATCTACGCCGCCCGCACTCTGGCCCGTGAAAACGGTTTATCCCAAGGCGGGAGCAATACTTCCTTTCAACCGTATCGTCGCGTATTATGGCAATCTTTACTCGAAAGGCATGGGGGTACTCGGTGAATACCCTGAGCATCAAATGCTTGACATGCTGCAGGCAGAAGCAAAAAAATGGGAGACCGCAGACCCGGCCACGCCTGTTGTTCCCGCGCTTCATTATATTGCCGTGGTGGCGCAAGCTGGTCCCAGAGCCGACGGCAAATACCGCGCACGAATGCCAGACAAAGAAATAGATAAGGTGCTCAAGATGGCGGAGAAAATTCAGGGTATCGTATTTTTGGATATTCAAGCCGGGCTTAGTAATTTACAGATTGAGTTACCTCGGTTAGAAAAATACTTAAAGCTTCCCCATGTGCATTTAGGCGTTGATCCTGAATTTGCCATGAAAAACGGAGCTGCGCCTGGCACAGCGATCGGATCCTTGGACGCGACTGATATCAATTTTGCTGCGAACTACCTTGCTGAAATAGTGAGAAAAAATAATTTACCCCCAAAAATCATTGTAGTTCACCGTTTTACGCAAAAGATGCTGACCAATTACCGAAATGTTAATCCTTTACCTGAGGCGCAGATTGTCATAAATATGGACGGCTTTGGCGGCCAGCCAAACAAAATCAACACTTACAAGCAGTTTATTTCCAAAGAGCCGGTGCAGTTTACGGGTTTCAAGCTATTTTATAAAAACGATCTCCGCAGGCCGGGAAGCACCTTGCTTTTGCCGGCTGACCTGCTAAAGCTCGTTCCTATTCCAGTTTATATACAGTATCAGTAGCAAAACCGCCTGCCTTGATAAAAAGGCGGTTTTTTTGTTATTATTACTGTCCTATGAGATTTAAAGCATTATTGCGAAAGCGATATATTATTTCAGCTGTTCTGCTGTTGCTCATTGCCGGCGGCGTTTTTGCGTCGCAAGGCGGCCACAATGGAAAATCCGAGGAAGTAACGGAAAAGGTCCAAAGACGGGACTTAACACAGACAGTTTTAGCCACCGGCAAAGTCGTTAGCGCTGTTGATTTGAAGCTGGGATTTAAATCGAGCGGCTTTGTCCGAGGCGTAAATGTTACGGTAGGCAGCCAGGTCGGACCGGGCCAGATTTTGGCGCAGCTCGATCAGGGAAGCGAACTGGCTGCTCTAAAAAGCGCTCAAGGAGCTCTGGCTCAGGCTAAAGCTAACTATCAAAAAGTTTTGGAAGGAGCTCGTACGGAAGAGGTAGCGATTGTCGAAGCTGAGCTGCGCACAGCGCAAATTTCGCTCAAGAACGCGGAGATTGATTTGGAAGATACCATAACAGAGCAAAAAGTTCTTGTAGAAAATGCATATAGAAAATTGTTGAATACTGATACTGAACCGATCGCTATTACTCATTTTGACACAAGCGCAACATTGACCGTAACTGGAACATACGCAGGGCAAGAAGAAGGGGAATACCGCGTCAAGCTCCAGGGAACGGGACACAGTTCATTTTATTTGCAAGTTCAAGGATTGGAAAACGACCAAAAAATCATAACGCGAGGCGTGCCGCTCGCGATAGGCACCAAAGGCTTGTATGCCACATTTAGTTTAACTGGAAATTTTTCGCAGATTGACGAATGGGTGATCCGGTTGCCAAACAAAACTTCATCAAGTTATGTTGCTAACTACAATGCTTATCTTGCCGCCTTGGAGACCCAAAGGACTTCAAAAAGTGCGGCAGAAAACAAAGTGGCGTCTGCTAAAGCTGCGGTTGACCAAAAAAACGCAGACCTCAACCTCAAGAAAGCAACTGCGCGTCCATCAGAGATCGAAGCAGCCAGAGCCGCTATTTTGTCAGCCGAGGCCCAAGTGCAATCGGCTACGACCGCTTTGGAAAATACAGTGATAAGATCACCGGTGTCAGGCACAATCACTTCAGTCGATATTCATGCCGGGGAGCAGGGAGCAGCGTTAGGCGCAGCGATTGCTTTGCAAGATGTAGGCAATCTTTATCTTGAATCGAACATCAGCGAGGCTGATATCTCCAAACTGCGGATTGGCCAGAACGTTAAGATCGATTTTGATGCTCTTCATGAAAAAATATACAATGGAACGGTACAGTTTATCGACCCAGCCTCCACGATTGTCTCCGGAGTGGTGAATTACAAAATCAAGGTTTTGATCGAAAAGAATTTAGACATCAAACCTGGCATGACCGCCAACATGGTGATAATGGTTGAACATCGGCCAAACGCGCTCTCGATTCCGAACAGAGCGGTGTTTGCCCGGGACGGTCGCAGGTATGCTTCAGTTATTACTGATCCGATTAAACGAACATCCGAGGATAGAGAAATAACTGTTGGCATGGTGTCCGACGGCGGCCTCGCTGAAATCCTTTCCGGTCTCGAGGAGGGCGGAGAGATCCTCACTAATGCTGATACCAAATAAATATTGACATGAAATCCCTGCCCAAGCTCCTGAAGGAGTATGTGTTTGGCTTCCGAGTCGGGTGGTTTTTGGCTGTCCGGCAGATCCGCCGTTCAAGCAAATGGACGACAGCGCTCATCATTTTTATCATGGTTTTAACTTTCCTTAATCTGGTAGTAGTTTCAGGGCTACTTTTAGGCCTCATCAGTGGATCATTTGAACAATTCCGCGAAAGCCATTCAGGCGAGGTCATCGTAACCTCCGCGCCAGGCAGGGACTATATAGAAAATTCACCGGGATTAGTTTCGTTCTTGGAGAGCCACAGTCAGGTAAAAGCTTTTTCACCCCGTTACCAGACAAGCGGGACGATACTCGGCACCCTTACGAGCCTGCCGCGCAGCAATGAACGCCCAAACCAAATGGGGGCTGCCATAAAAGGACTGGATCCGGAGAAAGAAGCATTGGTCACCAATTTTGCTTCTTCGGTCACGCAAGGCGGCATGCTGGATGGCGATGAATCTGGCTATATGCTAATCGGGGCAAATCTGTTAAAAAAATACTCATCTTTCGCTGACGCAAATATTCCCGGACTTGATCTTTTGGCTGACGTAGACGTCGGCAGCAGAGTCCGCGTTACTGTCACCTCAAAAGGCGGAGGAACGCTGATTGTCAAAGAATTTATTGTAAAAGGCATTGTCAAAAGCAAAGTCGATGAAATCTCGACAAGAGTTTTTGTCACCGGCGCGGATTTGAAATCCCTGCTTTCCATAAACAAAGAACATTTTCAGGAAATCGCGATCCGGACAGAGCCGTCGTACGCGGAGGCGCTCGTGGCTGATATTAACGGGTTCATGGGGTCCAGCGCCGCGCGCACACAAACGAGCCTTGACGCAATCCCGCAGTTCCTGCGTGATATCGAGAGCACAATGGGTGTACTAGGAAACGCATTGTCCTCGATAGCGTTGGTTGTGGCCTCGATTACGATCTTTATCGTGATTTACATCAACGCAGTCACCAAACGAAAGCTCATTGGCATCATGAAGGGTGTAGGTATTAGTCCCGCAGCAGTGCAGTTTTCTTATTTGATCCAGGCGATATTTTACGGGCTATCTGGATCGCTCGTTGGCCTGCTTTTGACCTTTGGAGTTTTGGAGCCGTATTTTAAAAATAACCCGATAGATTTTCCTTTTTCCGACGGTATTCTGGTGGTTACGCCAGCAGGCGCAGCGATTCGAGTGGCGATTTTGATTTTTGTAACTATCATTGCCGGATATCTGCCGGCCAAGCTCATTGTTCGAAAAAATACACTTGACTCTATATTAGGGAGATAAAATGATCGAAGTGCAAAATCTTACAAAAACATATGGATCAGGAGAACTCGAGGTCAAGGTCTTGAGAAGTATCGATCTAAAAATCGATTCCGGCGAGTTCGTAGCTGTTACTGGTCCGTCCGGCGCGGGGAAATCAACCCTGCTTTATCAGCTCTCGCTTCTTGACGAACCTTCGTCTGGCGAAGTATTTCTGGATAGTATTAAGACTTCTGAACTGTCCCAAGTGCAAAAGACTGCCATGAGGCTTAACATGCTTGGTTACGTTTTTCAGGATTACGCACTTCTACCTGAATTAACAGCGCTCGAGAATGTAGCTTTGTTAATGCTAATGCAGGGACATTCAAGAGAAGCTGCGTATAAACAGGCTGAAGGTGCCCTGGCCAGGGTTGGACTCTCGGACAGAATGCACAACCTGCCGAGTCAGTTATCCGGTGGACAACAGCAGAGAGTTTCGATCGCCAGAGCAATCGCTCATCACCCAACCATTCTTTTCGCTGACGAACCGACGGCCAACCTCGATTCGACCAACGGTCATGTCGTGATGCAAGCCTTTCTTGATTTGCATAAAAACGGCCAGACTATTGTCATGATTACTCATGAGGATGACTACGCGAAATACGCGCAGCGAGTTATTAACCTGAAGGACGGACAAATTATTGAAGATTCGAAGGTGGCATGACACAATTAAAACACCCGCCAAAGGCGGGTGTTTTTACAACAAGAAATTATTTAGTTTCTTCTGTTGCCGCAGCCGCTTCCGGAGTTTTTATTTCCTCTGGTTTGGCTTCCTGGTTTTTAATCTCGTCCATGGTGATGATGTCCTTTCCTGGTTATGGTGCCCCGACCGTCATGACTCGTGATTGTCTCGAATGAGACATTAGCAGTTCATTGTAGCCTTTATATAGCAAAAAGTCAACAGTTTCTTTCAATGTTTATCCAGCACCTTCCAGAATACCCCGCAGCTTGCTGCGGGGATGAATGGCTCAATATAGCCTTCCTGCGGGGTGCAATACCCCGACAGGAAGGTGCTGGATTTATTTTAACGCGTCAATATCTTGCTGGTAGCGGTTCGCGGTGGCGACCACGTTATCGCCGTAGAACCGAAATCGGGGATTGGTACCGCCAGAAAAATAACGCATGGCTGCCGCCCATTCACCCTGAACTGTTCCTGCTCCGCCTGCTTTCAGTTTTATGGCTGAGGCCAAAAACGCGTCTTTTATATCCCAGGGGTCCGCGGTTTTTCCAGTAATCGCCGCGACTTTATCTTTGTAACCCATCCATGTTGAAGGAATAAATTGGGCCGGTCCCATCGCGCCGCCCCAGCCAACCTGCTTGCCGTTTTGGCGCATTGGGCATGATACAGGCGTAGTCTCTATATCAAGCCCTAGATCTGTTGTAATTTGCTGAAATGGCTGCTGATCCCTGTCCGGTTTCATTACCATCCGCCAGCTTTTTTCCGGCGGGTCGCCGGCACGATTGCATGTTCCTACGTTTTTCCCCAGGTTTGATTCCTGCGTCAAAATCGCCAGCAGAAAGGCAGCGCGAACGCCGGTGTGAGAGCTGGCCCATTTCGCAATTTCTACAGCTTCGCCAAAAGTAACCTGGGCGGTCGCGCCGGTCAATTCGTAAAGACGGTTTCTGATCTCGGCGGCTTTCTTTTGCGTATTACCGAGAACCGCCTGGTATTCACTCTCCAGGCCGCGCGTTTGGTCGAGCAAGACCCTTTGTTCACTCTCAGTATCTACGAGCTGTTCCTTTTGAATACTTTGAATGGATAATAAATTTCTGGCCTGGCCTTGTTTATCTTCAAATTTCTGCTTGTCCTGCGCGAGCGCGCCATTTGTCTGTTTTATTTCTTCGAGAATCGAATGCAAGCCTTCACTGAGTTCCGAGTAATACACCAGCTGGTTTAAAACGTCGGAAAAATTGTTTTGCGAAAGAACTGCCAGCAAAAGGGGGGTGCCATCTTTTTCGTTGATGAGCCGTATAAATTCTGCAAGCTGCTGTTTAAGCTCAACACCTTTTGCGGTGTTACGATCAATCGATTCCTGCGTCATCGTAATCTGGACATCCAAATCATCAATCTGTAATGTCGTGGCCTTGATCTGCAGTCCCAACGCGGCCTGCTGTTTTTTCAGTTGGTTGATTTTGTTTTGCAGAGTATTTTTTTGACCTTTGATTTGACCCAGCTCCCTTTGATATGCAGCAATCTGATTTTCAATATCTCTGAGCTGCTGCTGCAGCTGATCTTTTTCCTGCTGCTTGTCGAGTTGTGCGTTTGCAGATGACAAAGAAATCATGCTGACGGCAATCGCGAGCAACATAAAGCGTAAAAAATATTTTTTTACATTCAAAATCATTCTATGTTTATTATACCACATCCGAATTGGACTGATAAAATAAACATTTTAAAACTAATTTTTGTCGCGTCCGGTTCGCGGGGGTATCGGCGACGGCTCAGCTGCTGGCGTGGGAGAGGCAGGAAAAATTTGTTCAGGTGTGGTCTGGGGTACCACAGCTTGCTGCGGAGAAGGAGAAGGCGGATTTGCCTGTTGCGACTTCTCTCGTACCGCGCGCCAGATAAACCACGATGCCACGGGCAGCAATATCAGCAGCACTGCTGTAATCAAGATTTTCACCTTGGAATCCATACGCTAAGTATAGCGCGGTCCACAGTAAAGCTAAATGTGCAAAAATCCAAAATTATTTCAGATATCGTCAAAAAATTCGATAGAAACCTGCGATCCGGGCTGTTCCAGCGCCTCAATCGTTTTTGTAACGAAGTTTTAGATTTGAAGGCCACAATATATACATGACAGCGAAAAAACTTTTTCCTAACCTATTAGTTATGTTGTTGGTCGCAGCCAATTTTATCCAGCACCTTCCAGAATACCCCGCAGCTTGCTGCGGGGATGAATGGCTCAATATAGCCTTCCTGCGGGGTGCAATACCCCGACAGGAAGGTGCTGGATTTATTTTTGCCTTGCCAATAAATGCGGCGGAAATCAGCGATCGAAAAATCAGAGTTTACGAAAATGGCATTTCGGAAGCCAGCCAAGCTGATCTGATAAACTCGGCGCTGCCGGCAACGATGGCGGCAGCGGTACTTATAAACTGATGCGAGGCACGCAAAAAAAATCCCTTCAATCAAGCAACTCGTGATGAAGGGGCGAGATTACACAGAAGAGTTGTATTCCGGAGCGATCAAAAATATATTCCGAAAGAAATAATTTTATTTTTGGTTGAGCTCTTCAGCCATGAGCCTTAATTTTTCCAAATATTCGTTGCCGGCTGAAAGCTCAATGGCTTTGGCCGGATCAGTTTTGAGAAGTTTTTTAAACTCTTCAACTATAAATAAACCAGTGTCATTAATTTTGTCATCGGCATCGGCTCCGGCGAGAGCAGTGATTTCATCAGTGATACTGTTAACCTCTGCCTTGAGGCCGCCAAGGCGTTCTGCCGCGGCTACGCGCTCCTTCTCGAGCTTTGCCATTTCAGTTTTGATTTCTTTTGATCCCAAATCATCAAGCAGGCGATTGTGCAATCGCACACCCGCCTCGATAGCGCGCTGATAATTGATTCTTGCTGTTTCCCTCTCGAGCAGCTTTTGCGCGTATTGTTGCTGCAAATTTTCCAGCGATGGTTTTGTTTCACCCGGGCGAAAATGCCCGGTTTCTGATTCGCGAATCATATTTAGACTATAGCACTATAGTGCCAGGAAACAAAAACAATTAATAAACCGCAAAGCACTGCGTCGTAAATGGCAGATGAAATTCAAAACTCTTTTGCTGCTGATAGTATTTTCGGGTGAATCTATCCGCGACATTGTATTTCCTGTGATCGGACAGGTAAATTATGTGGACGATTTTGGTTTCCCCCGGGATGGGGGCAAGCGCACGCACAAAGGCAATGATATTTTTGGAAAAAAAATGCAGCCATTGGTCGCGGCAGTAGATGGCATCATAACGCATGTTCCATATCCTGAAGCATCCTGGGGCTGGTCAGTGTTCATTACTGATGCGGAAGAATTCAAAGTGGTAAAAGGCGGCGGCGGCGCGCATACCAGAACTTTTGACGAGAATGGCGCGGAAGCCAAAGCGAAAATGACCTATGAACCATGGTGGATGGGCGGCTTTGATGTCGCGGCTGGTCACAACCCGATCGCTGTGTCATCAGGTCCAGGCAGGCGCGCGTCCGTGAGAATTATCAAATAGGTTTAGAGTCCGAGGTTTTTTAGAAAAAGTTTCAATTCTGCGCCGCCAAGCTGCTTCTGCTGTCCCTGCGCTAGTCCGGTGAGTTTAATATTCATGATCCGCTCGCGCTTCAAGCTTCGCACCGTGAAACCAAAAGTGTCGCACATGCGCCTGATCTGGTGATGCCGCCCTTCAGTCAAGACAATTTTAAATTTGTGATCATTTAACTGCGTAACCTTTGCAGGTCTCGTAACATAATCATCGATCGTGATTCCCGTCCGCAAGCGTTCCAGAAATCCGGGGCGTAGTTTTTTATCAACCGTAACCGTATATTCTTTTTCGTGATCGTATTTGGGATTGAGCATGCGGTCGGTCACACGGCCGTCATTAGTCATCAAGATCAGTCCATGCGAATTTTTATCCAAACGGCCGATTGGAAAAACGCCGGGATGGTTTTTGAACTTCACTGCGTGGGTATCAATTCCCACTGGTTTGTGGTATGCTAAATACACTCGGCCTTCCGAGATTTTTTTAACTGCAGGCAGATCAACCTCAACGCGGTCTGCTTCGTTCACCTTCTGGCCAATGGCCGCGACCTTGCCATTGATTTTGACCTTACCGCCCGCGATCAGTTTGTCAGCCATGCGACGGGAACAGTATTGTTTTAGAGCCAAGTAATGATTTATTCTGATTGGAAACTCCATAATTGAAAATGTAAATATCAAAATGAAAAATGACAATTAAAAATTTTAAAATTTACATTGTAATTTTACACTTTGATTTTTGAATTTTACATTAGTAGTTATTAGCCTCATAAGTATAGAATGAAAGCTAATTTCTGGAAAATGCTCAAAAGACCGATCTTTGTCCTGGCCCCCCTGGCGAATGTCACGGACGCGGCTTTCCGATTTATTATTGCCAAATACGGTAAGCCCGACGTAATGTGGACCGAGTTTGTATCCTGCGACGGCCTCGTTTCTGCAGGCAAAGAAAAATTGGTGATTGATCTGAAATACACCGAAGGGGAGCGGCCGATTGTGGCGCAATTTTTTGGCAGCAAGCCAGAAAACTTTTATAAATGCGCCGTGCTCGCCCGTGAATTAGAGTTTGACGGGATTGATATCAATATGGGGTGTCCTGACCGGGCCGTGGAAAAACAAGGCGCGGGCGCCGCGCTTTGCAAAAACCCGAAGCTAGCCGCGGAGCTTATCCAAGCTGCAAAAGAAGGCGCAGAATCCGCCGGCGGGCGGATGCCAGTGTCTGCAAAAATCAGATTGGGTTACAATAAAGACGAGCTCGATAACTGGCTGCCGAAGCTCTTGGAGGCTGAGCCGGCGGTAATAACGCTTCACGCGCGCACTCGCAAAGAAATGTCGCTTGTACCCGCGCACTGGGACCGAATCGCTGACGCAGTCAAGATTCGCAACGATTTAGAATCACAAACACTTATTTTTGGCAACGGTGACGTGAAGGACAGGCATGAAGCAGAGCTGAGAGTCAGAGAAACAGGCTGCGACGGCGTCATGATTGGCCGCGGGATTTTCGGCAATCCGTGGCTATTCTCAAGCAAGCGGGATTACAAAAGCGTACCGCTCGAAGAAAAATTGGCAGTAATGCTTGAGCACACGTTTCTTTTTGAAAAGATCTTCAAGGGTGTAAAAAATTTCGATTTGATGAAAAAACACTACAAAGCTTATGTAACCGGGTTTGACGGGGCCAAAGAACTGCGAGTGATGCTCATGGCAGCGCGAAACGTAAAAGAGGTTCAGAATATCGTTGAATTGCAGCTTGCACGCTAATTGTGCTACAATCACTCTATCTTGGGATATATCAAAAAAATCTATTCTGGAAGGCTAAATCGAAATTTTTTTTCAAAGTTTTTTGCTTCTGGCCGGAACCCTATTCATAATAGTCTTTTGGATACTACCCTCATTGAACAGTAACACGTATACCCAAGCTCTGTTTATAATATTTGGGATCGTGGAAAATGTTTTCTACTATTCTTTATTTGCGAGGCGCTTCCATGACGTGGGTAAGAGCGGATGGTACGCGGCTTGGATGTTTTTTCGCGTTGTAAATATCACGGTCTTCATTTATTTCTTGTTTGCAAGAAGCAAGACAGAGGGAAATAAATACGGACCCAATATAAGAGATCAAGATATTTTTTTTCATGTGGTTTTCGGGGCCTAGAATCCACGTTCTAAATAGTTTGCACAAACAGTAAATGATATTTGCATTCTAACTTGATATGCAATTGCACATTAGTGTAGAATGATCACGTATCTATGTTAGATATCCGAAATGAAATAAAAAATTCTTCCCCGAAGGCAGGATTTGAATTATCAGAAGATCAGAAAGCTCATCTTCGCACTGCTGGTGAGGTTGCTTTGGCAGTCGCCATGACAGCAGGGGTGGTGGCTCTAAGCGCTATTGCTCCGAATGCTTTTGTGGCGCTGGATAAAATTTTTGGAAAGAAACAATATGGGAGTAGAAAAAATACTGTGGTCAAACGGCAGAATCAGCTGACAAAATCATTTTATTACATGCGCCGGCAGGGTTATATCAATATTGAAAAGCGAGGAGGTTTGCTCATGGTTTATCCGACAAAGAAGGGACAGGAAAGGTTACGCGAGATTAATTTTAAAAACTTATCAGTTAAAAAGCCTAAACATTGGAATGGAAATTGGTGGATGGTGGTAGCTGATATTCCAAAGCAGTTTCGGATTGCTGCCAATACTTTTCAGAAAAAGTTAAAGCAAATGGAATTTTATCCTTTACAGAGAACTGTTTGGATTCATCCCTTCGATCCCAGGGAAGAAATAGAATCCGTAGCGACACATTATCATATAAACCCGTTTGTTACATTGATGGAGATAAAGCAATTGGATCATAGCGATTATGAATTGTTGGAAGATTTTTTTCGAAAGAAAGGTTTGATTTAACAACTTGTTCCAATTAATGAAATTGATGTATTCTAACAAGATATGCTATTGCATATAGATGTAGAATGAACGGAGGTTGTAATGCGAGTGACAAGATTGTATTAATGTGATATGATCAACTAGTAGAATTAAGATTCTGCTGTTAGCAGATTTTTTGTTACCGAATTATGAATATCAGAAATGTTGCAATCATCGCCCACGTTGACCACGGCAAGACTACGCTTGTCGATACTTTGCTGCGCGGTTCAAAGACCAAGATGCACAAAGACGTCGCGGAAAAAGAATTTATCATGGATTCCAACCCTCTCGAACGGGAGCGGGGGATTACTATTTTTTCCAAAAACGCGTCTGTGCGCTGGGGCGAGACCAAGATCAATATTATTGATACCCCGGGACACGCGGATTTTGGCGGCGAAGTAGAGCGAGTCTTGCGCATGGCTGATGGAGCACTGCTCCTTGTGGATGCCAAAGAAGGACCTATGCCGCAAACTAGGTTCGTCCTCAAAAAAGCTTTGGCCCTGGGCCTCCGTATCATTGTTGTTATCAATAAGATCGACAAGCCTGACGCCAGGGTAAATTTTGTGCATGATAAAACTCTTGATTTGTTTTTGGAATTGGGCGCCAGTGATGAGATAGCTGATTTTCCAACTATTTACGCGGCCGCGAAACTCGGGAAAGCCGGGCTAGAGCCCGACCTTTCGAAAATGGCAGATATTACCCCTGCCTTTGACGCGATACTCAAATATATTCCAGCGCCAACAGCAGATCCTGATAAACCACTGCAGCTTTTGGTTACCACTGTTGGAAGTGATACTTTCAAAGGACGCATCGCCACAGGTCGCGTCAACAACGGCCGTCTCACTGCTGGACAGGAAGTGATGCATATTGATAGGGCTGGAACCATGAAAAAATACCGACTGGTGTCGCTAATGACCTTTGAGGGCCTCGAACGTATTTATGCCAAAGAGGTTGTTGCTGGCGACATTGCCGCGATCGCCGGCATTCCCGAGGTGGTGATTGGAGAAACAATTGCTGATCCATTAAACCCGCAGGCTTTGCCTCTCCTGGAGATCGAGCAGCCAACCGTGAAGATGACATTTTCTGTAAACGATTCTCCGCTCGCGGGAAAAGAAGGAGATTTTTGCACCTCGCGGCAGATACAGGAGAGACTTTACAAAGAGCTTGAGACTGACATGGCGCTTCGGGTTGAAAACGGTCCAGGACAAAACGAATGGACAGTGTCCGGGCGCGGCGAGCTCCATCTCTCGATCCTCATCGAGCGCATGCGCAGAGAAGGATTTGAGTTCCAGGTCTCGAGGCCCCAAGTCATCAACAAGGAAATCGACGGAAAGATTCTGACTCCTTACGAAAGGGTATTTATCGAAGTACCAGAGGTTCACAATGGAGTGATCATTCAAAAGCTCGGCTCCAGACACGGCCAGATGACAGAGATGCGCACGGAAAACGGCATAGCCTTTATGGAATTTATTATTCCCACCAAAGGTCTCCTCGGGTACCGTTCCGAATTTCTTACAGACACCAGAGGACTCGGCATCATCAACTCGACCTTTGAAATCTATGACAAAGACCCGGGAAATTGGCGCGAGCGAGAGCAGGGATCGCTCGTGGTCCACGAAACAGGCACAACCAACATGTATGGCCTCCTCAATGTGCAGGATAGAGGCGTGATGTTTATCGGTCCAGGCGTTCCGGTTTATAAAGGACAGGTGGTGGGGCAGAACGCGCGTCCGGAAGATATTTCTGTAAATGTCTGCAAGGCCAAGCAGCTTTCCAACATGCGCTCAAAAGGAGAGGGCGGCGCCGAACATTTCAACACGCCGCGTACTATGGGTCTCGAGGACGCCCTGCAATATATCGGCGATGATGAGCTAGTGGAGGTGACGCCAAAAAATGTCCGCATCAGAAAAATGGTGCTAAATATCGCTGAAGCGAAACGAAAAGAAAGAATGGGAGTAAAGTAACAGACAAAAGAAAAAGGCCCGCGAAACATCTCTCGATGTAACGCGGGCCTTTTATTTAAAGTGATTCGTTAGTTGCTACCGGGGTCAGAGGTCTGCAGTACGAGGTATTTCACCTCTTTTGCAGCAATCCCGTCATGTCCGATCACGAACACCCCGACAGTGTGCTCGCCAGGCATCATGGCATTTGCTGGCACACGGTAGCGGAAACTCTTGCCGCCGCGGGTCATAATGCTTTGTTTGATCTCGCCGACAGTCTCCGCTGATTCGAAATTGCGGGTCATGTCAACGCCGTCGTAGATGACCAGCTTTTGAAACGGCGAATTGGGACTGTCCATCTCAACTGTGATGCCAATGTCGAAACTCTGCGCCGTTACCATTAGGGAGCTATCCGGTGAAACTGACAGCTTGCGGATGCTGGTAATCCAGCCGTAGCCTTGGTTTGGAGCCACGTCAACTACTCCCTGATAATCTGCGATTGCGACAGCAACATGCATTTCGCCGTCGCCGAATTCGCCAAGTACTTCGTTCGGTATGACCATCGACAACATTTGGCCGACGATCTCAACCTGAACATAGTAACCCGCATCATTTCCACGTACTTTGTAAAGCTCGGCTCTGCCAGATCTAGGGAATCCCCAGAAGCTTATGCTGGCCTCGTATCCGATGCGCGGCTCGAAGCGCAGGCTATCCTGATCATACCGGACAGTGGCACCAGTGCCAGGGTCCTGATCAGTATCAAGATAAACGTTGCCGACCATTTCTTCGGCAAGCTTCTTCATGTCAGTCTTGCCAGAAAAGCCGAGGGCGATAATCGTCTGTAACCCGTTACTTCTTGCCTGAACTGTAACGATGTCCATAGTGATCCTTGGTAGCGGCGGCATTGGTGGCATTGGCGGCGTGCCAGGCGCTGTTGGCGGTGGGAGTGGCGGAGCTGGCCACGTATCATTTTCCGTGTCATTGATAATGACTCGCGGCGACGGTATAGGGAAAGACAGCGAAGTAGCTGCGGCAATCTGCCCGGCTTCTTGCTGTGCCTTTTGCGCAAACAGCGGGGCAGTAATAACAAACAGCAGTACTGTGAGCAAAAACACTTTCTTCATTTGAATATCCTCCTATGGACGTGAGATCTTGAAAGGAACGTGAATTTCCGAAAAATGTAGTTCTAATCGTAAACCATAAATAGTAGCACAAAAGACGAAAAAAGTCAAGACTTGTTACTGCCAGGCAAGCAAAAACCGCCCTGCTGAGCGGTTTTTTTGGTCGGATCCTGTCGTTTCGTCAACGCGTTTTTGAGGTCAAAACCTTGTTTGTCTTGAAGATGAGACCGTCTTTTTTGTTGGCGTCGATTTCGATTTCGTCACCGTTTTCGACTTCGCCCTTGATCATGGCTAAGGCGAGCTTATCGAGGATTTCTCTTTGCAGTGCACGTTTTAAGGGACGGGCACCATAGACAGGATCGTAACCCCGTTCTGCCAAAACCTTTTTGGCGGCAGGTTTGACCTTGATCATGATGTTGCGTTCGATGAGTCGTTTTTGAATCAGAGCAATTTGCAGGTCAACAATGTCATCGATATGCTTGCGCGATAGGGGATGGAAGATGATGATCTCATCAATGCGGTTTAGAAACTCGGGCCTAAAGTGCCGGTTCAGAATGTCCAGGACCCGTTCGCGCATTTCTTTTTCCGGAATTTCTTTATCTTTTTTTGCTTCGGTAAATCCGAGGCCGCGGGTGCGAATCATTTCTGAACCGAGGTTGGAAGTCATGATCATGATAGTGTTCTTGAAATTGACTGCGCGACCTTTGGCATCCGTAAGCTGGCCGTCATCCAATATTTGAAGCATGATATTGAAAATTTCTGGATGAGCTTTTTCGATTTCATCAAAGAGAATCACGCTGTATGGTCGTCTGCGGATGATCTCCGTAAGCTGGCCGCCTTCTTCATAGCCGACATAGCCTGGCGGTGAACCAATAAATTTCGAGACAGAATGTTTCTCACTGTACTCGGACATATCAATGCGCACGAGAGCCCTTTCGTCATTGAACAAAAACTCCGCGAGCGCTTTTGCGGTTTCAGTTTTTCCCACCCCAGTGGGCCCCATGAAGATAAACGAACCAATTGGCCTGCGCTCTTCAGCGATGCCTGCCCGGCTTCTTCGAATCGCGTTGCTGATCGCGTCGATAGCTTCACCCTGTCCAATGATTCTTTTTTTCAGATCTGTTTCCATGTGCGTGAGTTTTTTGGTTTCAGATTCCAGCATTTTGAACACTGGCACACCGGTCCAGCGCGCCACGACATGCGCGATATCTTCTTCGGTAACTTTTTCCCGCAAGATCTTATGTTTGCTCTGCAGCCTGATGAGGTACTGTTCCTTGTCTTCGATCTCGCGCGTCAGCTTTGGCAGCTCGCCATAGCGAATCTCGGCAACGCGGTTCAGATCGCCGGCACGCTCCGCGGCCTCAGCCTTCATTTTCAGCTCATCAATCTTGGTTTTGTTCTCGCGGATCTTCGTTATGACTTCTTTTTCAGCTTCCCAGTGCAGCCGCAGGTTGCGCGCTTGTTCCCGGAGTTCAGCCAGTTCCTTTTCAATCCGCGGCAGTTCCGCATTGGCTCGTTCGGATTCCTCCTGTTTTAGAGCCTGCCGCTCGATTTCGAGTTTCTGGATGCGACGGGTCAGCATATCAAGCTCTTCAGGCATGCTGTCAATCTCAAGCCTGAGATTCGAGCCGGCTTCATCGATTAGGTCAATGGCTTTATCCGGAAGGAATCTGTCAGAAATATAGCGCGAGGAAAGTTGCGTGGCAGATATTAGTGCCTCGTCGGTGATTTTTACGCCGTGATGAACTTCATATTTTTCTTTGATCCCGCGCAAAATAGCAATCGTGTCCTCGACTGATGGCTCGGAAATGATGATTGGCTGGAACCGGCGCTCAAGCGCGGCGTCTTTTTCTATATATTTTTGATATTCCTTCAGGGTAGTGGCGCCGATCGCGTGGAGTAAGCCGCGCGCCAGCATGGGTTTGAGCATGTTCGAGGCATCAAGGCCGCCTTCCGCAGCGCCGGCGCCGACCACTGTATGCAGCTCGTCTATGAAAAGAATGATTTTTCCGGAAGATCGTTCAATTTCCCGCAAAACTGATTTCAAGCGTTGCTCAAATTCGCCTCGAAACTTGGCGCCAGCCAAAAGCGCGCCCAGATCCAGTGAAAGAAGGATTTTATTTTTTAGGCTCTCCGGTACATCGCCGGAGATTATCCTTTGCGCCAAGCCCTCCACCACCGCGGTTTTTCCAACGCCCGGTTCGCCGATCAGGACCGGGTTGTTTTTTGTGCGCCGCGAAAGTACTTGCATGACTCGCCTGATCTCTGCGTCCCTGCCGATAACCGGATCAAGTTTGTTTTTGTGGGCTAGCTCAGTGAGGTTTAGGGTATATTTTTCTAAAGATTGATAGGTTTGCTCCGGTTCCGGATTCGTCACCCGTTCGGATCCTCTGATTTCCTTGAGACTGTCGAGGACATCGTCAGCGCTGAGGTTGAACTGCTCGAGGATTCGTTTGGCTTGTCCCCCGCGCTCCAGAATGGCCAAGAACAAATGTTCGGTCGAAACATAGTCATCTTTTAGCTTGATGGCTTCTTTCATAGATTGCGACAGCACCTCATTGAGGTTGCGGGTAACGTAAATTTGACCCAGGCCCGAGGGAAAAGCCGCGATCTGGGGGACGATGCGAAGATGCTTTTGGATCTGGTTCTCCAAAAGCTTGGTGTCAATCTTGAGTTTCTCCAGAAGCGAGCCAACCACTCCGCCTTCCTGCTGAATGAGGGACAAAAGAAGGTGAAGAGAATCAACTTGCTGCTGGTCGTATTCCGAAGCTATGGTTTGGCTAGTAGCAATGGCTTCCTGGGCTTTTTGCGTAAATTTGTCGAGGGGAATCATGAGAGTAAATTTAAGTAATTTGTATCATACTATTATCACTCACCAACGTCAAGTGATAATCACCGCGATTTTATTGATAGGTTCATTATGTATAACATTTATGACGGAGGTCATGTGTAAAAGCACAATTATTTTCTAAATTTGCCGTGATACTTGTGATGAATCTCTTTTAATCGTTTGTTTGTCAGATGAGTGTAGATCTGCGTTGTAGTTATTGACGAATGGCCAAGAATTTCCTGAACAGAGCGCAGGTCCGCGCCAGCCTGCAGCAGATCGGTAGCCATAGTATGACGCAGAGTATGTGGCGTAATCGAGATCGAGATGCCAGCCAGCAGGGAATATTTTTTTACCAGCCTCTGGATGCTGCGGGCGGTGAGTGGAATTTCGTCGAGCATTTCTATTTCTTGGTTGTGACGGGCAAACAAGGCGGGGGAATTGTCACGACGGCGCTCGAGGTAGGATTTGAGGGCATGTCTTGCCGAAGGCGAGAGGAACACGACGCGGATTTTATCGCCCTTGCCTTTGACAGAGAATTCATCTTTTTTAAGGTTGACCTGGCCGCGTTTGAGATTTGCGGCTTCCGCGACCCGCAGGCCAGTGGAGAATAAAAGCTCGAGTATGGCCCGGTCTCGCAATCTGCGCAGTTCGTTTTTTTCAGCCACCACCGCTTTGAAAAGTTTTTCCAGGTCATCGGTTTCCAGGAACGCCACCTGCCTTGACGGAGTTTTGGGCAGCTCGAGTTTTTCGGCTGCCAAGGTTTTTATGTCAATCTTTGAAAGGTATTTTAAAAACGACCGCAGAGCAATGACGTGGTAGGTTTGCGTTTGCAGTTTCATGCCGCGCCCAAAACGGTCCGTGTGCCGGTTGAGAAAGAGGCGGAAGCTGCGCACGAGATCAAGATCGACCGCGGCCGGGGAATTGGCCTGGCGGCCTTTGGCAAATTCTAAAAATCGCTTCAGGTACAAATCGTAATTGCGGATAGTGAGCCTCGAGCGGTTTTTTTCCACTTCGAGATGCTCAAGAAATTGGGTTTTGTATTTTTCGAGTGGTGTCATTTTTTGTTTCTAAATAGAGGTCGCACAATATATTATAGCAGAATTTGCGCACGCGCGGTTGCGCAGGGCTCCTTTTTGTGCTATAATACAGGAGATAAACAAATAAATAATTAAATACATATGCAATACAAGCATTTTCTGCGTTTTTCTGCATTCATCCTGGCCGGAGTCGTTTTGATGACCGGTTTTTTTGTTGCGGAAAGTGCGTTCGCGGCGCAAAGCCCGGATGGCTCCCTCATCAACGCTAACGGCACGGTTTTTCTCATCACCGGCGGCCAGCGGCGCGCATTTCGGTCCCCGGCAGTATTTTTCTCGCATGGGTATAATTTTAACCAGGTCGGCGTCCCCAGCAGCGAGGACCTGGCTCTGACCGAGGGGCCGATCATGATTTTCCGCGACGGCACGCTCGTAAAGGGTCCGGACAATGAGCTCGTTTACCTGGTAACGGAGGGGAGAAAGCGCGGATTTACCTCGGCTGGCGGATTTCTCGGCCTAGGCTATTCGTTTGACAATGTTGTGGTTTCCAACGTGGAAACCTTTGCCGACCTGACAGAAGGTGAGGAAATTGTCGGCGCTGGACCATTCAGCAGTTCGCTTCGCCACCCGGCCGGAACCCTCATCAACGACAACGGTACTATTTTTGAAATGACGGCAACGGGGAGACGCGCATTTATTTCCGTAGAGGATTTTTATTCCCACGGCCACGATTTTTCCCGGGTCGTTCTCGCCCATGACGCTGATCGCTTGCTGCCGGTGGAAGCTATAGTTCGCCGCCGCGAGGTGATCATCCGAACCAGCGAACGTGGTCCCAGCTTGCCGGTTTTGTCCGGAAACCTAACGACTAGAGAAAGAATACCTCAAAATTTTAGCATATCAGCTGCTGATCCGGATGGGGACAGCATCAATTACCTCGTCTCCTGGGGCGATGGTTCGACTGATAGACAAACCTTTGCTTCCGGAGCAGATTACACAGTCGGTCACACCTGGTCGAGAGCCGGAGTTTATACCGTCCGGATTGACGTAAACGATGGCTATGGCCACTCTGCATCCAATGTTTACTATGTTTCTGTAAATTCAATCGAAACAACCTCGGCAGCCACATCAACCGTTTCAGTGCTTTCCCCGGCCGGGGGCGAGAATCTTGTTCTGGGACGCGACACCCTAAACATTCGCTGGTCGCCGGCTTTGCCTGGCGTGGATGTGATTCAGCTCGTTTCTGTCACGGGGCACGGCAGCATTGCCCAGCTTTACGGCCAGATGGTTCAAGGATACCCCACAAACACCAGCGGGCATTATGAATACAAACTTCCCGGCGACCTCTCGTTTATTCAGCCTGGAAGACACTATATAAATTTGATTCCGGCTGGCGGGGGAGCGCACGCGAAAAGCGCAGAATTTACCATTGCTTCACCTATCGCCACAGTGCCTCCGGTTGCAGGTCTGTATTCCATTGCCTCCGTGGACGGCCAACAAGGCTCATATGCTCCCGGGGCGCCGATTTCTTTCAAAGTCAAGGCTGTTGAGCCTGACGGCAGCATTGCCTCATACGCTGAGGGCTTTAATATCCAGGCCCATTTGTACAACTCTGCAGTGGGGATGAATCCGTCGTTTGAAGCAGCGAACGCCAGCTATGATGCTTCCACCGGATTTTGGACAGTGAATCTCAAGGCCCCGAGTGACATAAGCATTACTTACGAAGTAAAAGTTACGCTATATTGCGGGTCAGTGCGGCTCGATTCTTTGTGTGTGCAAAGGTATGGTTCGATAAAGGAACAGGCGAAAACGTTTCGGTTTAATCTGACGAATACCCCGGCAGTTCTGCCTTCAGTCCGGATTACTGCTCCGAATGGCGGGGAAAACTGGTATACCAACTGCACGACTTGCACAGTCAACTTTGACATGTCCAACATTTCAGGTCATCCGACCTATGTTTTGCAGCTTGTTCAATACGGGCAGATCCGCGGAACTCTGCACGCTGAGGCAAATAAGACCGTCTTTGTAGCGAATTCACCTTCAGGAATCATAGGATGGACTCCAGGTCAATATTACTATGGTGGATCACTGTACACTGGTGAGGGGGCGGGATACAAGATTCGTATCACTATGAATACCACGAGCGGAGCGATAACTGACGAGTCAGACACCACATTTAATATTCTGGCCGCCACCACTGCGGCTCCAACAGGCAGTCCAGCATTTTATAAAGGTCCATTTAAAACTTCAACAGTGAGCTGCGGCGACACCTATACCTTCCAGGTTGACGGCTACTCTGGCTCGCAGGTCTGGCTCACGCAGTACAAAGGCAGCTCATCTACGCCGAACTATGATGCTATCTATACTGTGCCAACAACCTACACCTCGATTTGCAACAAGGACGAAGGGTCATATACCAATTTCGTTTATCCAGTAGTAAGCGGTCAGAGAGGGGGCCTTCTGGGTGTGGCTTACTTCACAATCAACCCTGCTTCAACAGCCGTTGCACCGGCTCCAACAGGCAGTCCAGCATTTTATAAAGGTCCATTTAAAACTTCAACAGTGAGCTGCGGCGACACCTATACCTTCCAGGTTGATGGGTATTCGTCGTCACAGATTTGGCTCCTACAGTACAAGAACGGCAATATTCAGAACAATGGAGTTTTTACGGTACCGAGCACTTATACCTCAATTTGTCCAAATGATGTTGGCAGCTATACTTCCTATGTCTATACAGTGCAGAACGGCCAACAAGGCAGTTTCTTGGGAAGCACCTCCTTTAGCATTACAGCTGTGCAGGGTGCAGTCACTGCAAATCTTGTTCCCACTGCTCCAACAGTGAATATGCCAAAGTCGTTTCAAGCTGGAATCAGTCAGACAATAAGCGGCTATTCGCTTGACCCAGAAGGATTGCCAGTTGTCTATACCATAAATTGGGGCGACGGATCCGTAGTGGCTGTGCAGCATCTTGGCTCGGGTTATCCTTATCAGTTAAATCACTCCTGGAGCAGAGCTGGGGCATATATCGTTACCGTTACTGCGACTGACATGAGCGGCAATTCGAGGACTGCCGTAATAGGCATCAAGGTCAAATAGCAAGCAAAAGTCGTTGAAAAAATCCGCGTTGTTTGCAACGCGGATTTTTTATTGCAAATGATTGACAAAGCAAGCAAAATTTTATACAATTCCATTCCCAATACATAGGAGGAACCAAAGTGAAGAGGAAAAACGCCCGAACAAAACCTCGGCGCATTTTATGCATATGCCTTATTGCTGTGGGCGCTATTCTCACGTTCGCAATAATGCCATCAAAAAAAAGGCCTGTGGAGCCGCAAGTTACGCCGTCTATTGCCCCTGACCAGGAGGCCGAAATGGTTATCGTCATCACAGACGCACAAGGCAATGTTCGACTCACCATCCCTCAATCGGAGGCGGTGAGGCTAGTCAATGACCTGCTGGCCGACGTAAATCCATCAAACCCGAAGAATTCTTATATGACGCCGTTCATGGCAGAAAAGATCAGCTGGGTTTATACGGAAACCCAGGCTGGTCGCTTGGGGTTCAACCCTTATGCCGGACTCTTCACCACTTCGGACGGCAGACCTAAGGAAGCAACCATGATGACGTCAGGCTACACCTCAAGGAACAATGATGCACAGCCGCCGTTTATGCCTTTTGTTAATCTCTCGATATCGAGGCTGTTCATCATCTTGCGGGTCCAGCAAAATGTTGCGACGGGGTTTAACCAACAGGTGAAAAATACTTTCGCGCTGATGCTGGTTCACGAAGCAGTGCATTTGGAGCATACAGCAGAGTTCTATAACCAGAAGCGCACGACTGAAGAAATATCCCAGGAAGAGGCGAGAGCGTGGTTTGAGGTCAACATCAAGGCCGTGAGGCAATTGCGGGCGAGCGGCCAGCCGCTGGAATCGGATTTTATCGAAATCGACAATATCCTGCTACGCTGCCAGGACGACCCCCAGTGTCCACAGTTCTTGAAATATTTAAACGACTCGGGAAAAGTGCCAAGTTAAGTTAACCTTCACTAAAACAATCGGTCGTAAGGCTTACTTGCGGCCGATTTTATTTATAACCCTACAGGGGCTTGCCATATGTTTACGGCTATGGTAGTATTTTTGCATGCTTACAACTAAGGAAAAAGAGAATATCATCAAGAAATTTCAGACGCACAAGGGCGATACCGGCAGTCCAGAGGTGCAAATCGCGATTTTGTCGCGGGAAATTGAGCAGGTAGCCGAGCATTTGACCAAGCATAAAAAGGACAACCACTCCCGCCGCGGGCTTTTGAAAATGGTAGGAAACCGCCGCCGTTTGCTTCGATATTTGAAGGAAGAGGACGAGAAGCGCCACGAGAAGATTGTTGAAAAGCTTAAGCTGAAGAAATAAGCTGAACAATTAACAATTAACGGTCTCGGTTGGAAGAACGCTTGTTGAGAAATATTTGCAGCTCCAAGGCTCCAGATACCTCTCAGGAACGTTGTTCCAGAACCGGAACAAATATGTAATGCCAAAAAAAGAATATTCAGCTGAGGCCCAAATTGGGACAAAGACCTGGAATCTGTCAACGGGTAAATTTGCCATGCAAGCAAACGGTTCCGTGGTAGTAAGAGCGGGAGACACCATGGTCATGGGGACCATCGTCCTTGGACGCCAACGGGATGGAATAGATTATCTGCCGCTCATGGTTGATTATGAGGAAAAGCTCTATGCTGCGGGAAAGATCAAGGGTTCGCGCTGGGTCAAACGCGAAGGCCGTCCTTCTGATGACGCGATTTTGCGCGGCCGCGTGATTGACCGCAGTATTCGTCCAATGTTCAACGATAATATACGCAACGATATTCAAGTCGTGGTCACGGTTCTTTCTGTTGACGGTATAAACGATCCTGACGTGCTCGGGCTCAACGCTGCCTCTGCCGCGATCGAGGTTTCTGATATTCCCTGGGATAGTCCGATCGCTGGCGTGCGGGTCGGGAAGATTGATGGGAAACTCGTGCTCAATCCCTCCTATGCGGAGCAAGAAAACGGCAGCACGCTGGATCTGATAGTTTCAGGCACAGAGAATCATATCATCATGGTTGAAGCAGGCGCAAAAGAAGTGCCGGAAGCAGAAATACTGGAAGCAATCGCTTTCGCGCAAGGCGAGATTAAAAATATTGTCGGGCTTATAAAAAAACTTGCCAGTGATGTTGGTAATGCCAAGGTAGAAATAAAAACTTTCGCGCCGCAAGCTGAGCTAGTGGAAAAATTTTCTGCCTACAAGGACGATCTCGCCGCGGCTCTCTTCAAGCCGGAAAAAACGGATCGCGAAAAGGCGATGAATGATCTTCGTGACAAGGCAGTGACTGAGCTGGCTGGGGATGACGCGGCACTCAAAAAAGAAGTTGGGTACATCTATGATAAAAAAGTCAAAGAATTGCTACAGGGCGCTATATTAAAGGATTCAAAACGGGTTGATGGCCGAGTGCTGGATGAAATAAGGCCCATCAGCTGCGAGGTTTCAGTACTGCCGCGCGTTCACGGGACGGGTCTTTTTAAACGAGGCGAAACCCAGGTGCTGACCACAGCGACGCTGGGCGGGCCCGATGACGTGCAGCTGCTCGAGGATCTGGATACGATCGATGAGCGCCACAAGCGCTATATGCATCACTATAATTTCCCCGGCTATTCTGTCGGCGAGGTTCAGCCTTTGAGATCTCCGGGCCGCCGCGAAATCGGCCATGGCGCGCTGGCTGAACGCGCGCTCGAGCCAATGATCCCCAAAAAAGAAGATTTTCCTTATACGGTTCGCCTCGTGTCTGAAGTGCTATCGAGTAATGGCTCGACCTCGATGGGGTCAACCTGCGGCAGCACATTAGCGCTCATGGACGCAGGCGTGCCGATTAAAGCGCCTGTGTCAGGAATCGCGATGGGTTTGGTGCTTGATACTAAAACCGGCAATTTCAAGATTTTATCAGATATTCAAGGCATTGAGGATGGCAACGGACACATGGATTTCAAGGTTGCCGGCACCAAAGATGGCATTACCGCGTTGCAGCTTGATATCAAGGTCAAAGGCCTCACTGTCGAGATCCTGAGCGCCGCTCTCGAGCAAGCGAAAGCCGGCCGGCTGTTTATCCTAGAGAAGATGCTCTCGGCCATCCCAGAGCCGCGCAAGGAAATGTCTCCCTTCGCGCCACGAATAACTTCTTTTTATATCAATCCGGAAAAAATCCGCGAAGTTATTGGTCCGGGCGGCAAAGTCATAAACACAATCATTGCCGAGACCGGCGTGAAGATTGACATTGAGGATGACGGTCTTGTAATGGTGACCTCAAACAATGAGGAGGGCTCAAAGAAAGCGGTTGATTGGATCAAAAATCTAGTGCGCGAGGTCGCGGTAGGCGAAGAGTTTGAAGGCAAGGTTGTAAAAATTTTGGATTTTGGGGCTTTCGTGCAGATTCTGCCAGGACAGGACGGCATGATCCATATTTCCGAGTTGGAGAATCACCGCGTGGAAAAGGTTACCGATGTGGTAAATATTGGCGACACGGTTCGAGTCAAAGTCATCAATGTTGATGAAATGGGGCGTATCAACCTGTCTCGCAAAGCTTTGCTGCCAGGATACAATCCTTCCCAAGGCAGCGATCGCGGACAAAGACCGCCTCGCAGCGGCGGACGGCCTGGTGGCAAGCCAAATCTAGACCGCTTCGTACAGCGGTAAAAACAGCCAATAAAAAAACCCCACTGCCACGAAAATTATTTAGTGACAACGGGGTTCTACCCTGAAGCTATATAAACGCCTAACCTCGTTTGTATAGCTTTTTAATTTTCCGCCCGAATTACCCAAGCATATTGGTGGGGACCGGAGGATAACGCATTTTGATTGGCATTTCCTCAAGCGGCCCAAGTCTATATATTTCTGTTAAAGCCTGTAATAATTCAGGATCGGAATATGACGCGCTTCAATCGCGCTTATCCATAGTGCCTGCTGGTGCTTTTCGAGTCATTGTGCGGTTTATCCAAACAATTGGTTAACCGGAACCTGAGAATTTGTGTTTTTTGACTCCACGTCAGCACTGATTTGATACATGAGAAGCGCTAGGACAATCTTGATAGCATTATGAAATGAGCGCGGGTCGAGTCCGATTAGCTTCTCAATTTTGTCAAACCGGTAATACAACGTGTTCTTGTGTATATTGAGCTTTTGCGCCGTCGCTTTAAGATCGAGGTCAGCCGAGAAATAGGCGGACAGGGTTTTTAGCAGGGGCGGTTTTTTAAGCAGACTCTTTAAGTAATAGTTAATAAAATATTGCTGCTCTGCCGCGGGAATCTGGTTGATCATTTTCGCCAATATCACCTCGCGATAGAAAAAAACATGATTGACGGGATAAAGTTTTTTCCCAAGCGACAAGGTGATTTTCGCCTGATTGTAGGCTTTGAGGAGCCCGTCCAGTCCCGCGTGAAAATTGGGGACAGCCAAAAGCGCTGTTTCCCCGAGTGAATTCTTTATCAGTCCCGGAATGGTATCAGCGTTATTGAGGACCTGCTCGTGAGTTTTTTGGCCACTCTCGGGCGGAGCCGCGATGAGCACGATGAAATTATCACCGCTGAAATAAGTCACTAAGATATCTTCGAGCGACGCGCCATACGGCTTGAAGATCTGCTGAATGGTTTGCTTGTAATGTTCAACCTTGGCTTGCTCTGTTTCCTGCGGCACGATATTTTGGCCCAAGAGTTTTTGCCAAAATCCGGGAATGTTTATTAGGACCACAATTCGATCTCGATCCAAGCCGACCTTGTAGTAGTGAATGTCAAGAAAACGGCTCTGTTCCAAGGGCTTGGTTTTATCATTTTCCTGCCCCTCGAACAAATCATAGAAAAATTTGTCGAGCACTTGCGACGTGGTCGGAAGCATGCGCAGCACCATGACCTGGTGGATAAGAAGCTCAGCAAGGGATTTGGCGAGGTTGATCTGCTCTTCAGTTACCCGCCCATTGTCTTTGAGGATGAGGCTGCCGACGACCTGGTTGTCATATATGAGAGGAGTTGCCCAGGCTGTGACTTCAGCCTCCAGTTCGCCTTTTGGCAGGGGCATAGTTTTGTTGTTTTTCAAAACCAGGGCTGTAGTAGGCAGGTGTTTCCCAAAATTTTTGATTTCACTGTCGGCAACAACAGTGCCTGTGAGATCTGTTATTGCCACATCCTGATCCAATACGCTTTTTAGCTTGTCAATGATCGCGGATGAAGCCAGTTCAATAAAGTTCACTTTATAACTCCCTCGTAGTTAAGTAATGCTAGATAAATTGTACAGAATATCCAATTATTCAAAAATCCCTAATTTAACCCAAAAAATACAAGTTTATAATATGGTCTTTTGTGCATTTTGTACAATTTTTTCTGTTTACTCGATTTGCGAAGCGAAATCGGAAATGGGATAATAAAACTTGCCATATGGAAAAAATCGCATTAAAACATGATTTAGACGAGGAACTGGCAATTGCGAGGCAGAAAATTGAGTCCCTGCAGAATCGGGTTGTACAGATGGAAAGCGAGCACGACCATGCCAAAGCCATCGCGTCCGCCTTAAGACAGAGTGAAGAACGGTATAAATACTTTTTTGAGAACAGTCCGATGGGTATTTACCGTACGACGCCTGATGGCCGCATTTTGCTTTGCAATCCGCAGTTGATCAAAATGCTCGGTTACGATTCCTTGGAAGAGCTGCGCACCAGAAACCTTGAGGCCGAAGGGTTTGATCCACAATCCCCGCGTTCACGCTTCAAAGAGCTGGTAGAGATGCAAGGCGAGGTAAAAGCTTCAGAAGCTGCGTGGCGGCGCAAAAACGGCTCGATAATCTACATTCGCGAAAACGCGCGGGCTGTAAAAGACGAGGACGGGGATATTATTTGTTATGAAGGCACTGTAGAGGATATTACGGAGCGAAAACAGCTGGAAAAAACAAAAGAGGATTTCATTTCGTCGGCTGCTCACGAGCTGCGGACGCCGCTAACGGCACTGCAGGGATATCTGACGCTGCTTGAAAAAGAGCATCACGGAGTTTTGGGCAAAGAGCAGACATATGTCGAAAAACTCGTCAGAGCGGCGAAAAAATTACACGATGTGGTAGAGGATTTACTGAGTGTTATTAAGCTAGAACACCGGCCGAAAATGGAATTTTTGCCCTTTGAAATCAGCCCCATCATTGACGAAGTCGTGAACGAATGGCGGATCAAAGCAAAGAACGACAACAAAACTCTGTTTGTGGAAATGCACGAGGATTATCTGTTAAGCGGCAACCCAGATCACACGAAAAAGATCATTTCGAATCTCGTGGGAAACGCTCTCAAATACACTGAATCAGGCGCTGTAATAAAAATAAGCTGTAAAAAATCAATAACGGAAAGCGGCCCGATAGCAACTATTTGCGTGCAAGACAATGGCGTGGGCATTGCCAAAGACTATCATCAAAGCATCTTTGAAAAATTTTTCCGCGTTCCCAATGCGCTCTCCATAAAAGCTGGAGGCACTGGCCTGGGACTTTATATTGTCAAGCAGTTGGTGGAAATGCAAAAAGGCCGCATCTGGGTAGATTCTGAGTTGGGGATTGGCAGCCGATTTTGTTTCACCTTACAATTGCTGGAAGAATCTAAACAGTTACCTTTAATCTAAGGATCCCAAAGAAATGACAAAAAGAAAAAAAATATTGCTAATAGAAGACGATCAGGATTTAGCTGAACTGTATGACGAGGTTTTGTCCGCGAAATTTGATGTCGAAATCGCGCATGACGGCAAAGAAGGCCAGGAGCTCGCCAAGAAAAAGCCCGATCTAATATTGCTGGATATTCTACTGCCCAGCATGAATGGTTTTGAGCTGCTCAAGGCTTTCAAAAAGGATCAAGACACAAAAAATATTCCCGTCATAGTTTTGACAAACCTTGGCAGCAAGCATGTGGATGATGACAAAAAACTCGCACTACTGCTGGGCGCAGAGGATTATCTGGTCAAAACTTATCATCAGCCCCAGGAAATACTCGAGAAAATTTCCGTTTATTTGCCAACCTAGTTGTAACCGTTAAGCTGGAGGGGGTTAATTACTGATAAAGCGCGAGCAACTCGGAAAAGCTTTCAAACTCTATTGATCTTCGGACCTTTTCCATAAAATCCAAATAAAATCTTAGGTTGTGCATAGTCGCGAGGCGAATGCCAAGTGGTTCGCCGCTCATAAACAGATGACGCAGATAAGCGCGGTTATGATGGCGGCAGCCGTAGCAGGAACAGGTGTTGTCAATCGGCGTGAAATCCTCGGCATATTGTTTGTTTAAAATTTTCAGAGCAGCGTAACCGGCACCATTGCCGTTTTTTTGATTGATAAACAGCTCGCCGTGCCTGGCATTCCGGGTCGGGATCACGCAGTCAAACGTATCCATGCCAAGGGCGATAGATTTGATGATTTGTTCCGGGTAGCCGACGCCCAGCAAATGCCGAGGTTTATCATCCTCCAGATAAGGAACAGTAAAATCGATCACACGGTACATGATCTCCGGGTCGTCTGCCACCGCACCAATCGCCAGCCCTCCGATACCATAGCCATCAAAACCGATTTTTTGCAAGGCCCGGACGGATTTTTTTCGCAGATATTCGCGGTCGCCGCCCTGTACTACGCCAAAAAGTTTTTGACCGGGATTGACGCTTTCAGGCGTAATCTTTTCAAACTGTTTTTTTGCTCTTTCCGCCCATTTCAACGTCAGCTCGAGCGAGCTCTCGAGTCGCGTCTTGGTAGCAGGCAGGCCTGGTACATCATCAAGCACGACCGCGATATCAGATCCCAGGTTGGATTGGATCTGAATCGATTCCTCAGGGCTGAGGACATGAAGCGCACCATCAAGCTCATTTCTAAACTCCACGCCTTTTTCAGTAATCTTTTTGAGGGTTGGTTTGCGCTCGCTAGTGCTTTCGGTAATTTTTTCTCCAAGCGAATACACCTGGTACCCACCGGAATCAGTAAAAATCGGGCCGTCCCAGCCCATGAATTTATGCAGGCCGCCGGCCTTGTTAATCAGCGCGTCTCCCGGCCGCATCCACAGATGATAGGTGTTAGCCAAAATCATTTCCGCGCCCCAAAACCGCAGCTCCTCCGAGGTTACGGCTTTGACGCTGCCCCTCGTGCCAATCGGCAAAAATGCCGGAGTTTTTACCGGGCCGTGAGCAGTATTGATTATCCCAAGCCGGGCCTTTGAGTTGATGTCGTTTTTGAGGATTTGGAAGAAATCCATTCCTATCCCAGTGCTTTCAATAGCTTCGGTATTTCGTTTTTGGCCACATCAAAAACAATCGCCAAATCAGTGTCCATATAATCGTGCACCAAGCGATCGCGCATTGCCATGGCTTTTTTCCAGTCTACCTTGGGATACTGACTCCGCGCATCATCTGCCAACCGTTTTGAAGCTTCGCCTACATTTTCAATTAATTTTATAACTGACAGCTGCAGCTTCTCGTCAGCCGCAAAATCATCAAAGCTGGAATTTTTTGTGAACGCAATAATCTTCCCACAAAATTCCTTTATCTCCTCAAGATATATTTTATCTTTGTCCATAAATTATTTTCAGGTCTCGCTCAATTTGTGGACGTAAAAATTTATTTACACCTCCCTCGGTAACCAGATCAACCTCCCGCCCCAGAGTTTTGCGCAAATCTTCATCCAGCTGGAGATAACCGGCAAAGGTCGCTGGACCCGTAAATTTTACGAGAATATCTACATCACTCTCGGGCCGTGCTTCGCCTCTTGCTACACTGCCAAAAACGCCCGCATATTCAACGGAATTCCTGCGCAATACCGGACTCACCGCCTTTTTTAATTCTTCAATAGTCATGAGGTAACTGTACACACTCTTGACAAAATCGTCAAAATATGCTAACATTGCCAGTTATTGAGTCTAGCAGTTTGATTATCAAAGCGTTTTGGTTGATAGTTAAACTGCTCGTCTCAATTCCGAGATTGAGTATTTCAATAAGGAGGATGTGCCGATGGAAACACCATTGACCGCATCTGCTCAGAAAATTGACAAGCTGCATGATCGATTGATGATTGCGGCGCAGAAGTCTGGGATTCCCGATGCAGTTTTTCAGAAAGCCCTGGAGTATCCAGGCACGGAACTCGAAGACAAGATCGCCGCTTTTATGATTGAGTTTTCCAAAAAAGCAAGCGGTATAGTTACGCCGATTGCGGCAAAGGACACCGGACTCATTCCGCAAGGGTGGAAAGTCAAAAAGGGCGGTGACCGTCTCGAAGGCGACGTTGACCTCGCCAAGCTCGATTACAGCTCATGTCCCGTTCGCGATGACGAGGAATACGTTAGCGGCGAGACCATGATGAAGCGCGCGAAAGAAGTCAATGCAATCGGCAGTGTCGGTTTGGCCGCAGACTTGCTCAAAGCCCAGGACGAGGGAAAAGAGATTTTCCCTGTCGAGTCCCGCGGTGTGCACTACTTCATCATGCCGCTTACCGAGTTGCAGGACGACGATGGCGACGATGGCAGCGGCAACGTGGCTTACTTCAACTGGAATGGCAAGCGCTGGAAGCTGAACTTCAACTGGCTTGACAACAACTTCAACCGCAACGATCGGTTCCTGCGTCGCCGCTATTATCTTCTTGCTCCTACTTCGGTGGGAGCTTCTTTTATGAATTGTTGTTTCTGCCATCCGCCTAGCATCTTTCCAACCTCCACTAGCGGCGAAGAAATCGCAATGTATCTTTTATTATCCATGGCTTTTAGTTCCCAAGCCAGTTGCAGAAAGAATTTCAGAGTGTCGAGTTTGATGCTGGCTTTTTGAATGATTGCCATTTTGCTTTCCCTGGCAAAATCGGCGGTGAGAATAAGCTCTATCACATCAGTAAAGAGCAGATTGATTTTTTCTCCCAGAGAGTATTTGGTCAGTCTAGGGAGATGTACCAGCATATTGTGCCACAGTTTGTAAGCATCGCTGGCTTTTTGTAAAATAGGGAGATTGGCTGTGGATAAATTTCCGTTGGGGGGAGGGTTCATTTATCAGCATGGCGGTTACAAGGCATTTAATATCTCTGATCCCAAGCCGCGCAACATTCACAAAGCCAGTGTTCGAGACAGGGTATTGCATCATGCAATTTACCGGCAACTTTATCCTTTTTTTGACTGGACATTCATTGCCGATTCGTTTCTGGGGTTTACTAGCCATGGCAATGCATATGAGTTAGGGCAAGAGATTGGAAATTGGCATAGTTTATGGAAAGAAGGCTAATTTTTTGTTATTATGCACAATATGTCAGTTACACTGGAAAAAATCGTTAATTTATGCAAGCGGCGGGGTTTTATTTTTCCCGGCAGCGAGATTTATGGCGGGCTGGCAAATAGCTACGACTATGGACCTCTGGGCGTGGAATTGTTTAGAAACATCAGCGATTTGTGGTGGAAAAAAATCGTTCAAAAAAGATCGGATATGGTGGGTATGAGAGGTCCGATTATCATGAATCCCAAGGTTTGGGAAGCTTCAGGCCACATAAAAAACTTCACAGATCCTTTGGTTGAGTGCAAAGTATGCCACATGAGGCTGCGTGTGGATAAATCAAAAGAGATCGCCGCACACCAAGAAACCCATAAGGGTAAAAAGGCGGAATGGACAGAACCGAAGAATTTTAATTTATTATTTAAAACATTTATTGGCACCACTGAGGACAGCAAGTCCACGGTTTATTTGCGCGGCGAAACGGCGCAAGCGATGTTTACTGATTTTAAGCTCGTAACCGAGAGTATGCGGCGGAGATTACCTTTTGGAATCGCCCAAATCGGCCGCTCATTTCGTAATGAAATTACGACTGGCAACTCAATTTTTCGTATGAAAGAATTCACGATCGGAGAGCTAGAATATTTCGTTAAACCCGGAGAAGACGATGAGGCGTTTGAGGGCTGGCTTGCTTACCAACAAGAATTTTTTGTGGAATTGGGACTGAAGAAGGAAAATTTCAAAACTGTTGAGCTTCCCACAGAAGAACTGGCGCATTATTCCAAGCGGACAGTGGATACATATTATAATTTTCCATTCGGCTGGGACGAGATAGCGGGGATTGCCAACCGCACTGACTATGATCTAAAAAATCACATTGAATTATCCGGAGCCGATTTGAAATATAAAGACGAAAAAACCGGTGAGGAATTCATCCCCTATGTAGTGGAACCGACATTCGGTCTTGATCGTATCATGCTCGCTGTACTAGCTGACGCCTATACTGAAACCGAAGCCAGGTCCGGCAAGGAGACGGCCGTGCATGAAACTGAAATCACCTTGCGCCTGCCCAAAGCGCTTGCGCCGATAAAAATCGCGGTTCTGCCGCTCTCCAAAAAAGAAGAACTGATCAGCCTAGCGCAAGAGATTTATGGCGATTTGAGAAAGCGGTGGATGGTACAGTATGATGAAACTGCTTCGATCGGCAAGCGCTATCGCAGGCAAGACGAGATTGGCACGCCTTATTGCGTAACAATAGATTTTGACTCCTTGGAAGATAAAAAAGTGACGATTAGAGACAGGGATACAATGGCTCAAGAACGAGTCGCTATAGCCGAACTAATAAACTATTTTAGAGAAAATTTTTCCAGTCTCTAATTGTCATCCCCGACTGGATCGGGGATCCAGAAAAACTGGATTCCCGCTTTCGCGGGAATGACGCATCTATGGATAATCGTATCAAAAATTTGCAGGATTACCTCAGACAAAACGCGCTCGACGCGTTTTTGGTATTGACTAAGCTTAACCGGCAATATGTGTCTGGTTTTACCGGTTCTATGGGCGTGGTGTTTGTCACCAGAAAGAGTGCGGAATTGTATGTTGACGACCGGTATACTATCCGGGCCAAACGCGAGTCAGATTTGAAAGTGAAAAAAATTGAAGAGCTCAAACTCGCTGGCCGCATTGGGATCGAGGACCGGATCACTGTTCGGGAATTGGCAAGTTTGAAAAAAAACCACAAAGCCAAATGGATAGTTGCCACAAACGTGGTTGAGGATTTGCGCGCTGTTAAATCAGCAAAAGAGATTCAGTGCATAAAGAAAGCCCAGCGGATAGTTGACGCGTGTTTTGCGCAAATAAAAAAATATGCACGGGTGGGAATGACAGAAATCGAGATTTCGCAGCAGCTGGAGAGAACCGCTATCCAGCACGGCGCTGACGGCATGGCTTTTGAATCGATCGTGGCCTTTGGGGCAAACGCAGCTGCGCCCCATCACCTTTCAGGAAAACAAAAAATCAAGCGCAACAATTTTTTACTTCTTGATTTCGGAGTTCTGGTAAAAGGATATCATTCGGATTTCACTAGAACCCTGTTTATCGGTTCACCTAGCAAAAAACAAGCGCAGATTTATAACACAGTGCTGGTGGCGCAGAAGCGGGGAATTGAAAAAGCGAGATTAGGGAACAAAGCTTCGGTGGTGGACAAAACGGCACGACAATATATTGATGAGGTGAGTGATTGGCGTAACAAATTTACCCAGCACCAGCTTCGTGGTGCTGGGTTTACCCACAACACCGGGCATGGTGTTGGCTTGGAAATACACGAATTGCCGAATTTTTCACCAAAATCAGACGACATTTTGCTCAGCGACATGATTGTCACGGTTGAGCCGGGGATATATATTGAAGGCTGGGGCGGGGTAAGGATAGAGGATATGGTATTGATAAAGAATAAGGACAACGAGGTATTATCAAAGTCGCCTAAAGATATAAAGTCGATGATAATTAGCTAATGTAAAATGCAAAATGTAAAGATCAAAATGACAATTAAGAATTTTAAAATTTTACACTGTCATTTTACATTTTGATTTTTTAATTTTGAATTGATGTTTAAAAAGCAAATATTAAAGAACGGTCTCACAGTTCTCAAAGTTCCCATTAAAGGCGCGCAATCTGTGCTCGTGGACATGTTTGTGAAGGTCGGTTCACGGCAGGAAGAAAAGCGCGTGAACGGTATATCTCATTTTTTAGAACACCTCTTTTTCAAAGGGTCAGAAAAATATCCGACCGCGCAAGAACTGTCGCACGCTCTTGACGCGATCGGCGCGGAGTACAATGCCAACACCGGCAAAGAACATACGCAGTATTACATCAAAGCAGCAAAAAAGCATTTGCCGTTTATTTTCGAGGTCCTGACAGATATGCTGCAGCATCCGGTTTTTGATGCGGCTGAAATCGAGCGCGAAAAAGGCGTGATCGCTGAAGAGATTAACATGTACGAGGACACACCAATGCGCCATGTGGAAGACGTTTTGGAAGAGATAATGTGGCCAGACCAGCCGCTGGGCCGGAACATTGCCGGCACCAAACCGATCGTTTCCAAAATCAGTCGCCGGGATATTTTCGATTACGTAAAGGCATATTATCAGCCCGAAAATATGATTATGGCCGTAGCCGGCGCTTTTGATGAAGAGATTTTTGACAAGCTCGTGTATCTGCATTGGAGCAAGCTGAGCAACAAAAAGGTCCCAAAATGGATAATGGCCGTGGAGAAGAAGGCTGGCCCGGCGCTGCGCATCGCTCCGAAAAAAACCGAGCAGATGCATTTAGCGCTCGGTTTCAAGTCTTATGAATACAACCATCCCAACTATATTCCGCAGCTGGTCCTCGCCACAATCCTAGGCGGAGGTATGAGTTCGCGGCTGTTTACGGAAATCAGAGAGCGCAGAGGTCTTGCTTATTACGTAAAAGCTTCAAGCTCCAATTATCAGGATACCGGACTATTTGTGGTGCAGGCCGGCGTGCGCCAGGGGTCGCTCAGTGAATCCATCAAGGTCACGCTTGAAGAGCTCAAAAAGATCAAGCAGGAAATCGTTCCTGACCGTGAGATGAAAAAAGCCAGAGAATACATCAAAGGAACACTGACGCTGTCGCTGGAGGACAGTGAAAATCTGCTTGGCTGGTATTTGGAGCAAATCGCGTTTCGTAAAAAAGTTTTAGAGCCGGAGGAGGCCTTCAAGGCCATAGATAGCGTGACAGCCAGAGACGTGCAGCGGGTCGCGAAAGAAACATTTGATGCCAAAAAACTTAATCTCGCGGTTGTTGGCGCCGGCAAACCGGCGGAAATCCAAAAACTGCTCAAGCTTTGATTATTGCCGTTTTTCCGCTAGAATTAGGGCAGTATGAATGAACCGCAGAACGTCAACATCCACATCTCTACCACAGCGCTCATAAAAGTCGCGATAGTGGCTTTGGTGTTGGTTTTGATGTACATCATCCGCGACATAATTCTCATGCTGGTGGTGGCGATGATTTTAGCATCAGCAATGGATCCGCTCGTGGATTGGCTATACCGCAAGGCCAGATTTCCCCGGGGAATGTCTGTGATTATGGTTTATTTATTTTTCCTTGGCCTTTTAGGGTTAGTGGTTTATTTCCTAATCCCACCCATGGTCGAAGAGTTCAATATGCTTTCCAGCCGTATTGAGGATTTCCGCCATGACCTTTCAACTAGAGCCAGCACGCTTTCGCAGGCGTTAAATCAGCTGGGGTTAGCTAGGGGACTTTCCGCGCTCGGCCAGAGTTTCTCGCAGCTCACTGAAGACGTATTTCAAAAAACCCTGGGCGTGGTTAATAGCTTTGTTCAGCTGGTCGGCATCCTGGTGTTTACTTTCTATCTTATCTCTTCTGAGAATGGCATGAAAAATTTCATACGGTCGCTCGTGCCTTTCAAACATCAGGCCTATATAATGGGCCTAACAGACAAGGTACAGAAAAAGATTGGTTACTGGCTTCTGGGACAGCTTGTGCTTTCCGGGTTTATTTTCGCTTTTACTTTTTTGGGACTCACCGCGCTCGGGGTTAAATACGCGCTCGCGCTGGCGCTCCTTGCCGGCCTTCTCGAGATTGTTCCTTATTTGGGACCCATTCTTTCCGGGATACCGGCAGTGTTTGTGGCGTTCGCGCAATCGCCAACTCTGGCAGTCTTCGTGATCATTTTATACATTCTCATTCAGCAGACAGAAAACTATATCCTGGTGCCAAAGGTCATGGGTAAAACAGTCGGCGCAAATCCTCTGGTGATCCTTTTGGCGGTCTTGATCGGTTTCAAGGTCGCTGGTATTATCGGGCTCTTGATGGCGGTGCCTATTGTTGGCGCGGTCAGTGTGTTTGTCAGCGATTTCCGGGAGCAGAGGTTGTAACGTGGAAAAATTTTATCTAACAACGCCAATATACTATGTTAATGCCCAGCCGCATATTGGCACGGCATACACGACGATTGCGGCTGACGCGCTTGCCAGGTTCTACCGCTTAGCTGGCACACAGACTTTTTTTCTGACTGGTACCGATGAGCACGGATCGAAAATAGAGCAGGCCGCCGCCGCCGCCGGTAAAACTCCCGAAGAGTTTACCGATGAAATGGCAGCGAAGTTTTCTTTAACCTGGGACATGCTTGATATCGCTCCTGATGATTTTATTCGTACGACTGAAGACAGGCACAAAAAAGCAGTTGTCTTGTTTTTGGAGCTTCTCAAAAAATCGGGGAAAATCTATGAGGACGAATATGAAGGATTATACTGCGTCGGCCATGAGGCTTTTCTTAATAAAAGCGATCTGGATGAAAACGGGCTTTGTCCGGACCATAAAAAAGCGCCGGAGAAGCTGAAGGAAAAAAATTGGTTTTTCAAATTGTCTGATTATGGAGAGATTCTGAAGCAGAGAATCTTGAGTAATGAATTTGTTGTCGCCCCAGAATCACGACGCAATGAGATTCTGGCATTTATTGATCAAGGACTCGAAGATGTGGCGATTTCGCGACCCAATGTTAAATGGGGGATAAAAATCCCATGGGATGAAGGCCAGACTGTTTACGTTTGGGTGGACGCGCTGTTCAACTATATTTCAGCCACTGATTTTCCAAAAGGCGAGAAATACAAACAATTTTGGCCCGCGGATCTTCACATTGTCGGCAAGGACATCACGCGGTTTCACTGCATCATTTGGCCGGCGCTCCTTGAGGCGGCAAAAATTCCGTGGCCGAAAAAGGTTTATGCCCACGGTTTTTTCACGATCAATGGGCAAAAGATCAGCAAGACCCTCGGGAACGTGATTGATCCGGTGGAGCTAGCTCAAAAATACGGTCCCGACACAGTGCGATATTTTCTGCTGCGCGAGATTCCGTTTGGACAAGACGGAGATTTTTCTATCGAAAAGCTGGAAGCGCGCTACCAGGGAGATCTTGCCAATGGCCTCGGCAATCTTTTTAGCCGAGTAACTACATTGATTGCCACCAAACTCGATGGAGTAGTGCCAGAGATTGTGCCAACCCCGCGCGAATTGAAAGATACTGCTTTGATGATGGCGGAGATGAGGTTCCATGAAGCTTTAGCGCGTATCTGGGAAGAAATCTCATGGGCCAACAGATATATTGACGAGACAAAGCTGTGGGAGCAGGCTGAGAAGAATCCGAAATTGTTTGGGGAAGTCATCTGCAGCCTGGTTGCGTTGCTAGGTGAAATTGCGGAAAAATTAGCTCCAATCATGCCAGAGACTACGGAGAAGATTAGAAAGGCATTGGCCGCAGATAGTATTGCCAAGGCCGAACCTCTGTTTCCCCGCCAGAAATGACAAGCCGATAATGCTCATCGATACTCATACTCATGTGAATTTTAAAGCGTTCAAGGATGATGCTGACGATGTTGTTAAACGCGCGCTAGACAGCGGTGTTTGGATAGTCAATGCCGGGACCAAATTTGAGACCTCGCGTTCGGCGGTTGAGCTTGCGGAAAATTATTCAGACGGTGTTTACGCTGCGGTCGCGCTTCATCCGATTCATTTGTTCGAGCACCGAGTGGACCTAGATGAGGAAGAGGCGAGTTTTCATACAGACGGCGAGGAATTTGAGGTTGGCTCGTTTCGCGATCTGGTTGCCAGATCCACTAAGGTCGTTGCGATAGGCGAGTTTGGCCTCGATTATTACCGTTTACCCAAAGAGCATGACCACGACGCAATCAAACAAAAGCAAAAGGACGTGATGATCAAACACATTGAGCTTGCCAAAGAAATTGACAAACCGCTCATGATCCACTGCCGCCCGGCTGAAGGGTCTATGGATGCGTACCAAGATGTCCTCAAGATACTCGACGAAAATTACCGGTCGCCAAATTTTGAAATTCATTGTTTTACCGGAGACGCTCCTACGGCCATGGAATTTGTGAAGCGCGGCGGGCTTGTTGCTCTCAATGGCATAATTACTTTTGACAAAACAGGCCGCAGCGACAAGGTGGTCAAGAATCTGCCGCTGGAATCTACGATTTTTGAGACTGACGCGCCTTTTCTGACTCCCTTGCCGCACCGCGGCAAACGGAACGAGCCGTCATATGTCAGATTTGTGGCTGAAAAGCTCGCGCAGATGAAGGGGATTGATATTTCCAAAGTTGAAGAGGTTACTACTGCCAACGCCCGACGGCTATTTAGAATTTAGCGGTCCCATCCGGCCGATTTTTTTCGCGGTTTCCTTTTTTCTAATTTTTGATTTCACACTACACAAAACCAAGCAATTGCTTGGTTTTGTGTAGTGATGTATTATATAGGAGTATGGCTTACCACAAAGACATCGCAAATACAATCCGGAATCTTTTGCCGAAGGAAAAGAGAAAACTATTGAATACCGAACAAATCATGAAATTAAAAAATGCAACGGAATTTGCTCTGATTTTAGCCGCGTCTCCTATAGCTATTAGTATGGGGAACCTCGGAGTTGAATTGATGAAAGGTATTGAGCGGTTATTTTACGATAAAAACGGCAGAAAATTGCTGCGAAAGGACAGTGAAGCAAAAGCTATTCGAACGGTTTATTATTTGAGGACAAAAAAATTCATCCGCCTGAGATGGGCGGGAGACGATTTTATAGTGTTTTTAACTAAACTTGGCAGGAAAAAAATTCAAAACATCAATTTTAATAATCTGACAGTTCCAAAGCAAAAACATTGGAACGGCAAATGGTGGCTGATTGCTGCCGACATACCGACAAAAAAACACAAAAGGGGAGCAGATTTGCTTCGCAATAAGCTGAAAGAAATGATTTTTTTTCCATTACAAAGGACTTTGTGGCTTTATCCTTATGATCCAAGAGAGGAGATACAGTATGTTGCTTCTCATTATCAGATAGCGCACTATGTCACAGCTATGGAGATTAACAGGTTGGACATCGACGATGAAAAAAAACTGAAAAAGTTTTTTCAGCGTACGGGGGTACTTTAATTTCACCACAAATTATTTATCCAGCACCTTCCAGAATACCCCGCAGCTTGCTGCGGGGATGAATGGCTCAATATAGCCTTCCTGCGGGGTGCAATACCCCGACAGGAAGGTGCTGGATTTATTACGCATTTCCAAGCAATTGCTTGGTTTTACGTAATAGAAATTGATTTTAGTGCTGTTTAGGCAAGGTTTTATTTTTTTAGGTACTGTGGTAAAATCCAAATATGGAACAGTTTATTAAAAACTTGGCCAAGGGAGCGGGACAAATACTCCGGCAAGGGTTCAAGCAAGAAATCCAAATCAAGCAAAAACAGGGACATTGGGACCCGGTGACGCAGTATGATCTCGCTGTAGATAAATTTATCCAGGACAGGGTAAGGAAGAAATTTCCTTCACACGGCATTTTATCGGAAGAAGGAACAGATATTAAAAACCAGAAGCATTTATGGATAATCGATCCGATTGACGGGACTCGTAATTTTTCTCGCGGAATTGCTTATTTTTGTATTTCGATTGCGTATGCGAAGAGCGGTGTTTTGTCAGCAGCAGCTGTTTACGATCCGATGCAGGACGAATTGTTTTTTGCAGCAAAAAACAAAGGCGCTTTTTTGAATGGAAAAAAAATAACAGTTTCGCCGATTAGTTCACCGGAGCATGCTCTGGATGTGTCTGATTTCAATTCATCGGTTTCTGTCGCCATGAAAAAAAAAGTGCACAGATTTCATTTGAAAACTAACGCGTGGAGCATACACAAAGGGGCGTCAGCACTAGATTTAGCAAATACGGCTGCTGGCAGATTTGATTTTGCGATTCAGATTGGCGCCTATCCATGGGATTATTCCGCAGCTGGATTGATTCTCAAAGAAGCAGGGGCAAAGACCACGGATCTGAAAGGCAAGCCTTACCGCTGGGATTCCAAGGAAATAATCGCGGCAAATCCGAAACTGCATCCAAAGATTCTTAAATTGCTGAAATAGATGAAAGCGTTCATAATCAATTTAGCCCGTGGTGCGGGGGCGATACTGCGAGAGGGGTTCTACAAAAAAAAGAACGTCCAGAAAAAGCCATCGCCAGACGGCTTTCAGGACATGGTCACTGAATACGATTTTGCGGCAGAAAAATTTATCATTGATGAAATTCGTCGAAAATTTCCGAGCCACGGGATTCTCGGCGAAGAGAGCGGTCATCTGAAAAAAGGAAAAAATTTTTGGATCATTGATCCGCTCGACGGCACACACGCGTTCGTCAAAGGCGTTCCGCAATTTAGCACCACTTTTTCTTTTGTCAGCGACGGCAGACTCAAACACGGTGTGGTTTATGATCCGATTCATGACGAGCTTTTTTATGCAGAGGCGGGAAAAGGAGCGATTCTCAATAACCGTAAGATTCGGGTAAGCAAAAAAGACAAATTGCAATACGGAAATTTTGCTTGCTATGTAGCCAGTCTCCTGGAAAAGAGGGAAGGAAATCACTATCGCAGGCTCATTTATGAACGCGTAATTTTTGAGGAGCAAATGTGGAATGACACCGCGTCTTCGGTCGCGCTAGGTGCAGCATATGTAGCGTGCGGCCGCAATGACGTGATTTTTGCGAAAGGTTTGAATCCTTGGGATATTTCTGGCGGCGCGCTGATAATGAAAGAAGCTGGCGCAAAGATTACGGATTTGCAGGGCAAGCCCTACAAATGGAGCAGTGATGAGCTGCTGGCAGGCAATCCCGTTCTCCACAGACAAGTTTTGAAAGCAATAAAATGAAATCTTACGAGCCGAAAAAACTAGAACAGAAATGGCAGAAATTCTGGAATCGGAAGAAAATTTATAATGCCAAGGATAAATCAAAAAAGCCTAAGAAATATATTTTGATTGAGTTTCCGTATCCCTCGGGCGAGGGACTGCACATGGGGCATTTGCGGCCGTATGTCGCAGGGGATGTGTATTCGCGTTACCAGCGGATGCACGGGGCAGAGGTAATGTACCCGATGGGCTGGGACGCTTTTGGTCTGCCAGCAGAAAATTTTGCTATCAAGAAGGGAGTTCACCCCAGCATAACCACAAAGCAAAACATTAAAAACGCCAAGCGGCAGGTGCAAAGCTGGGGAACATCATTTGATTGGTCACGGGAGATAAACACCACAGATCCTGATTATTACAAATGGACACAGTGGATTTTTTTGCAATTCTACAAAGCTGGCCTTGCCTACGAGGCGACCGGCCTGATCAACTGGTGTCCGCAGGACAAGACTGGTCTCGCGAACGAAGAGGTGATTGATGGAAAATGCGAACGGTGCGGCGCGACTGTGGAGAAAAAAGAACTGCGGCAATGGTATTTGAAAATCACGGCTTACGCTGAAAAGTTGCTTGAGGGGCTGAAAAATCTACCCGAGTGGCCTGATCAAGTCAAGCTGCAGCAGGAAAACTGGATCGGGAAAAGCGAGGGCGCGGAAATTGATTTTTTTTTAGATCAGCCTGCGGTGAAGCGGTTTGTGATTTTGCATGCGAAGGGAGGAGCGTCAACGGATGTGTTTTATCCGTGGCTGAAACATGAACTGGAGAACAAAGGATTTGAGGTGCAGGTTCCTGATATGCCAAATCCAGAGGAACCAGATGATCTGGTGCAAGCCGAATTTGTTAAAAAGCAATGTAAATTCGATGAGCAAACAGTGGTGATCGGGCATTCGTTTGGCGGCGTTGTAGCAATGCGGCTCCTAGAACAAGGAATAAAAATTAACCGCGCTATTTTGATCGGGACTCCATTTAGCGGCAAATATTTGGATGGAAAAGAGCGGCCAACAGTTACTGCTGCTGTGCAACGAGGATTTGATTTTCGAATCATAAAAAATAATTCCCTTGGTTTTACATTTTTGTATGATACCGGCGATCATGTTGTTCCTATTTCAGATGGTGAACAGTTTGCGGAAAAAACCGGGTTCGGCATATTCAAAGTCCGCGCTGAAGATTCGCATTTCCGCGCCAAGATTGAACCAGAGGTTTTGTCTGTTGCTTTGGGGGCAATAAAAATCTTTACAACTCGTCCTGATACGATTTATGACGCGACCTATATGGTTCTGGCGCCAGAACATCAGCTAGCGAAGGTACTGGCACCGCGTGTTTCGAATGCGTCAGAGGTTTTGAAATACATGGAAGAGGCCAGGAAAAAAACCGATATTCAGCGGTCAGCTCTGGAGAAAGAAAAAACCGGCGTGGAGCTGAAAGGCATCAAAGCGATCAATCCGGCGACCGGAGAAAAAATTCCGCTTTGGATCGCGGATTATGTTTTGATGGGTTACGGCACCGGCGCAATAATGGCTGTGCCCGCGCACGACGAGCGGGATCGCCAATTTGCGGAAAAATACAAGCTGGCGATCGCTGACAAGCCTTTGATACCAATTGACGAAGCCATAAAAAAATTCGGCAAGAAAAAGATTCAATACAAACTACGCGACTGGGTGTTCTCGAGGCAGCGATATTGGGGTGAGCCGATTCCGATTATTCATTGCACTGCATGCGGTACTGTGCCGGTTCCGGAAAAAGATTTGCCGGTGAAACTGCCCAACGTGAAAAAATACGAGCCGACCGGAACAGGGGAATCGCCTCTTGCCGTGATCGACAAATGGGTGAATGTAAAATGTCCGCAGTGTGGCGGGAAAGCCAAGCGCGAAACCAATACTATGCCGCAGTGGGCGGGAAGTTCATGGTACTATTTGCGCTACACTGACCCTGAGAACAAGAAAGAATTGGCCACAAAAGATCTGATGCAGCGCTGGCTGCCGGTTGATGTGTATTTTGGCGGCATGGAGCACACCACTTTGCATTTACTGTATTCTCGTTTTTGGAATTTGTTTTTGCATGACCAGGGGATTGTGCCGGTTGCCGAACCCTACACCAAGCGCGTGCCGCACGGCATTATTCTTGCTGAGGACGGCGAGAAAATGTCAAAATCGCGGGGCAACGTGGTCAATCCTGACGAAATCATAGAACTCTACGGCGCGGACACAATGCGCATATACGAGCTGTTCCTCGGGCCGCACGAGCAGACGGTGAGCTGGAACAGCCGGGGGATAATCGGCGTGAGAAGGTTTTTGGAAAAGGTTTGGCGAATCGCCCAGTCAGAATTGAAAGAAGCCGCGGACCTGGACACGGCAGTTCACAAAACCATCAAGAAAGCCACTGAAGATATCGAAGACTACCGGTTCAACACTGCTGTTTCTGCCTTGATGATTCTCATGAATGAATTTGAAAAGACAATCCCTACCAAACAGCACCTGCAAATATTTTTGCGGCTGCTCGCCCCGTTTGCGCCGCATCTCGCTGAAGAACTTTGGCGCTCATTGGGCAATAAACAATCGGTTCACCTTGCACCGTGGCCGGAGCTTGATGCTAATTTCGTCAAAGACGAGTTCATAACCATGGCCGTGCAGGTCAACGGCCGGGTCAGGGATACTATTCGCGTTGCTGTCAGCGCCAGCGAAGCGGATGCCAGGAAAACCGCCGAATCGAGTCCCCAGGTTCAAAAGCAGCTCGTCGGAAAAACCGTGGCCAAATTTATCTATGTTCCAGGAAAGATCATTAATTTCGTGGTGCTATAATGCAGGCAGTTATTTTGGCAGCGGGGCGGGGGACAAGGATGGGAGATCTAACAAAGGATACCCCCAAGCCGCTTTTGAAGTTGGAGAATGATGATCAAACTTTACTCATCAGAAGTTTGAGATCGCTGCCTCAGCAAATTAATAAAGCATTTGTGGTCGGTGGATACCAGGGTTCCCAAATTCAGGCTTATTTAAGAGAAATAAAGAATGTTGCAACGTTTTTAGATCTCGAATACGTCAATCAGCCTCACCTTAACGGGACTGCCGATGCTTTGTTTGCTTGTAAAGATAAGTTAAAAGACAAATTTTTGGTTATCATGGGAGACGATCTGTATTCTCAAGACGATTTAGAAAAGCTTGCTCGCGAGCCTCTAGGAATTCTAGTTTCGAGACTCGTTAAGGATGATCCAAGTTATGAAAACGCTATTGTTAAAGTGGAAGGTGGAAAATTAGCAAATATTGTGGAACGACAGCCGGGAAAGAAAGGCGATTTAGTTAATGCCGGAGCGTACATCTTAAATAAGGATTTTTTTAAGTACCCTCCAGTGTTAGCGGAAAATCATACTTCAGAATATGGATTACCCCAGACCTTATTGCAAATGGTTAAAGATGGACATAAATTTTCAGTTGTTGAGGCGACGTTTTGGAAGAAAATTTCCACGCCCGAAGATTTGCGACTCGCTACGTAAAACCAAGCAATTGCGTCAAAATGCGTAATGAAATTTTAAAAAAAGCAGTTGAATATTTGCGCGCTGGCAAGGCGGTGGTGTTTCCGACAGACACGGCTTATGGGCTCGCTGTGGATGCCACCAATCCGAAAGCTGTGAAGCGGCTGTTTCAGATCAAGCAGCGCCGGCCGGCAAAACCCGTTCATATTATCATAGCAGATCTTGCGATGGCAAAAAGATACGCCAAATTTACTCCAGTCGCAGAGAAATTATTTAAAAAATTTTTGCCTGGGCCGTTAACTTTGATTTTACCCCTCACCCCCCGCCTCGCCGAAGACGGCGAGTCGAGGCGGGCATCCCTCTCCCGCAAGGGGCGAGGTATCGCTTTTGGTATATTGTCTGCCGGGACTGGAACAATCGGCATCCGCATGCCAGACAACAAAATCGCGCTAGCACTCGTGAGAAAACTTGGCCGGCCGATTACTGCCACAAGCGCGAATATCTCGACCTCGCCAACCGCGTATTCCATTTCGCAGATAGAATGGCAGTTTAGGAGCGAAAAGCTCAAACCTGATTTGGTACTCGATAGTGGAAAACTTAAAAAAATTCAACCGTCAACTATGGTAAGATTAAAAAGCGGCAAAATCGAAATAATCAGGCGGGGGCCAATAAGCAAGAAACAAATACTGAAAGTACTGAAAACAAATAACTAATAACGAGTAACCAGTGCATCCGCTTAAATATTTTCACTATTTTACTTCTCGACCAACAAGAGAGGTGGAAGAGGTTTATTGGTACACAGCCATTCACAGCCTGGCATTGTCCATGGTTTTTATTTTTGAGCCAATCTATCTCTACAGCATCGGCTATTCCATCATGGACATTCTCTGGTTTTTCGTGCAGGTTTATGTCTGGTACGCAATCCTGGTTTCATTTGGCGCCGAATTTGCCAGCCGTTTTGGCTACAAACGTTCGATTTTTGTCGCGAATTTTTTTTATGTGGTATATTGGTTCGGGCTTTTTTCCTTGAAAGATTTTCCGCATTTATGGTACATGGTACCGCTGCTCCTGGCGCTGCAAAAATCTTTTTTCTGGCCGGCTTACGACGCTGACGTTGCGCTTAACTCGAAAAACCGGCAGCGCGGCCGCGAGGTAGGCATGCTATTCTCGCTTGTTCAAGTGGTATTTATTGTCGGTCCATTTCTCGGCGGCTTCATTGCGCACACATTTGGCTTTCTGTGGTTGTTTTGTGTTAGCGCGGTGTTGATGCTGGCTTCTGCTTATCCGCTTTTTCGCAGCCCCGAGATTTATTCGAAGCACGATTTCAAAATAAAAACACTTTGGAAGGTGATCAAGGAAAGAGAGACGAATTTTTTTGGTTACTGGGGTTATGCGGAGGACCTTATGGTTATGAGTTTATGGCCGATTTTTATGTTTATTGTCATTCCCAATTACCGCGATATCGGAGCAATTTCCATGATTGCTGGGGGCCTTGGGACTATGTTAATGTTATACGTGGGCCAGCTGGCGGATAAGACCAACAAACGGCGGCTCATATTGACGAGCTCCATTTTTTACGGCATAACCTGGATCTTCCGTTTCTTAGGCACTACAGTGCCAGCGGTGCTAGCTTTCGAAGTTTTAACCAAAGGAGCAAAAGATGTGCTTAATGTGCCAATGAATTCGCTAACCTTTGAGCGGGCCGCGGAAAAAGATCCTGACTACGCGATCGCGTACAGCGTTTTTTACGAGTTCAGCTTGTCGATTGGTAAGATCATCACCGCCTCAGTTGGGATTATTATTCTGAGTTTGGTGGCAAATGAAATAACCGGACTGTTTCTGATTTTTGCCTTTGCCGGGATATTAACTACTTTTTACGGATTATTAAGATGAACCTGTTAGAAATGTTGAGATGAGCAGGGATAAGATAAAAATTTTGAATCTGAAAATATTGCCGCGACTCATGTAAACAGTTCGGCAGTATTATTAATTTGAACCACATGACATACGAAGAACTAAAAAAGCAGGATCCAGAAATATACGAGATTATACAAAAGGAATCGCAAAGGCAAAGATTGGGCCTAGAGATGATACCATCGGAAAACTACGCGTCTTCCGCGGTGCTCGAGGCGCTTGGCAGCATTTTGACCGATAAATACGCGGAAGGATATCCTGGCAAACGTTACTATGGCGGCAATGTTCACATTGATGAGGTGGAGCGTTTGGCGCAGAAACGAGCAAAAGCTGTTTTTGGCGCGGACGGTTATCACGTGAACGTGCAGCCCCTTTCCGGTAGTCCAGCGAACCTTGCTGTCTATTTCGCGCTTTTGGAGCGCGGAGATACGATAATGTCCCTCAAACTTGATCACGGCGGACACCTGACACATGGCTCGCCAGTGAATTTTTCGGGAAAGAATTATAACTTTGTTTATTATCCGCTTGATCCAAAAACCGAGATGCTTGATTATGACGTTATCGAAAAATTGGTGATTGAACATAAGCCGAAAATTATTCTCACTGGATACACGGCCTATCCTCGGACCATTGATTTTGAGCGCATCGCCACCATCGCCAGCCACGCGGGCGCGATCTCTATGGCTGACGTGTCTCACATTTCCGGTTTGATCGTTGGCGGCGCGCATCAGTCGCCATTTCCAGCCATAGATATTGTCACGACTACCACACATAAAACTCTACGGGGCCCGCGGGCAGCCATGATTTTTTGCCGGGAAAAGTACAAAGAGCAAATCGACAAAGCTGTTTTTCCAGGGATGCAAGGCGGACCGCACGAAAACACGATTGCCGCGGTCGCTGTCGCTTTGGCTGAGGCCGGGAAGAGCGAGTTCCGAGACTATGTCCGGCAAATTGTAAAAAATGCCCAAGCCCTAGCCGAAACTCTGACCGCTGAAGGCCTCAAGCTGGTTTCCGGCGGGACAGACAATCATCTCATGCTCATTGATCTGCGGCCGTTTACAGCCGGCAGCGGCGTTTTTGTGGACAAAGCGCTCGAAGAGGTCGGGATCAGCACTAACAAAACCACTGTGCCAAACGATCCCATGCCGCCGTACTATCCATCCGGCATCCGTCTAGGAACACCCGCTCTGACCTCACGCGGTATGAAGGAAAAAGAAATGCAGGAAATCGGAAAAATGATCGCACGGATTGCCAAAGAATTTGGGCCAATAGAGCTTCCCCAAGAAAAAGAGAAACGAGCCGCCGCGCTAAAAGAATTTACCAGACAAATGACTCACACGGCAATCATCAAGGAAATCAAAGCGCAGGTTGAGGAACTTGCTGTTCGTTTTCCCGTGCCAGGAATAGATTAATGGAAATATTTCAAGCAATTGTCCTCGGGATCATCCAAGGGCTGACCGAGTTTCTGCCGATTTCTTCGTCAGCGCATCTTTTTCTCGTTCCATATTTTTTTGGCTGGGATTATCAGGGTATTGGGTTTGATATTGCTTTACATTGGGGCTCGCTCCTCGCGGTTTTGATTTTTTTCGGCAAAGATTACCTCAGGTACGCCAAAGCGATTTTTGTTCCCGGGCATCGCGACCGCAAACTCGCGATGTTTTTGGCGCTCGGCACTGTTCCTGCTGCCGTGCTGGGGTACTTTTTTGCAGACGTGATCGAATACAAGCTGCGGCATCCGCTCGTGACAGTGGCAACTCTCGCCGTTTTTGGCGTTCTGCTTTTTATCGCCGATAGATCGGGTCGCAAAGACGCTCACATTCATGATCTAAACTGGAAGAACACGCTCTTTATCGGGTTTGCTCAGGCCATTGCTCTAATCCCCGGCGTTTCGAGGTCAGGAGCGACAATTACCGCAGGGCTTGTGAGTCACCTGAAACGCGAAAAAGCGGCCAAATTTTCTTTTCTGCTATCTGGCCCGGTCATTTTCGGTGCGGGTCTCGTTGTGTTTCAAGATATTGAGAGAATAACAGCGCCGTTCGCCGCCGGATTTATAAGCTCAGCTGTGTTCGGCATGATTGCCATCAAGCTGCTGCTTCGCTTTATTTCTCAGCGATCGTTCGCGGTTTTTACGTGGTATAGGATAATATTGGCCATGGTTGTATTAATAGTATTTTTTTTGCGGGGATGAAAGAGTATCTTGCCAGCTTTGATAATCATGTCCTTGGCCTGGTAAATGGTTTTGCGAAGCGCTGGGATTTTTTGGATCAGATTTTTATCCATGCTGACTACTACGGAGTTTACGCTGCAATAGGGCTTCTGGTTGTGATGCTGGTTCGCAAACGCCGTTTGTTTTGGTCTGCATTTTTGTCAGCAGTCCTATCAAGGTTTGTCTTAGTAGAAGGAATCAGGTGGTTTTACAAGCGTGCGCGTCCAGGCTCGGTCATGGAAGAAATAAAAGCACTAGTAAACGTGTCAGCCCCAGCGTTTCCGTCAGGCCATACGGCGTTTTATTTTGCGGTTGCCGTCGCTTTTTATCCAGCACCTTCCAGAATACCCCGCAGCTTGCTGCGGGGATGAATGGCTCAATATAGCCTTCCTGCGGGGTGCAATACCCCGACAGGAAGGTGCTGGATTTATTTCTATGATAAAAAATACGGAATTATTATTTTTGCCGGCGCTGCTTTTTTGAGTATCGCGCGTGTCTACCTTGGCGCGCATTATCCCACGGATGTGTTAGCCGGCGCCGCGGTTGGCGTTGGGTCGGCTTACATTATTTCAAAGTTGTTCAGTCGTTACTTTCGTTATTGAAAAGTAGCTGAAAATAAAGTATAATTTTTCTTACGCCGCGGTGGCGGAACTGGCAGACGCACGGGACTCAAAATCCCGCGGTCGCAAGATCATGAGGGTTCGACTCCCTCCCGCGGCATTTCGGAAATAGCAAGCAACAAGAGGAAGCAGCCTCGCTTCGCACGTCTTGGGGTATGATCAGCAGGCATTCACCGCAAATTTGAAACAAAAGTTGGCTGGTGCGGGATTGCAAAGGGAAAAATAGTTAGGCTGATGCCCTTTAAACCAAAAAATTACAAATCAAGCAAGATTTTACTGCAAATTTAGTGAAAAATAAAAAGGGCTTCACTCTTATTGAGCTTCTGGTAGTTATTTCTATCATTGGCCTTTTGGCCAGCGTCATTTTGATAAGTCTGAATTCCGCAAGAGCCAAAGCCAGGGACGCGAAACGCATTGGGGATTTGCGGCAACTCTCCACAGCGCTGGAGTTTTATTTCGATCAAAATAGCGCTTACCCTCCTGACGCAGTCTCTTGCGATACCTCAGCCGGTGCAAGCGCAGATGTGCTGCCAGGATGCTCGCCTGGAAGCGACACAACACCTGGACCAGGCGATTTTTGGGCAGCAGGCGGGTTCAAACTCGTTTCACCGCAGTTCCTTGCCGCCGCCCCCTGGGATCCTCGAAACATCAGGCCATATATGTATCTCTACGAGCCCGTGCAAAGCGAGACGGAATTTGGTATCACGTGCGGCGCGGCAGCTTGCGCTTATGTGCTTTCTGCGCTTCTGGAAACTGCCACTCCGCTGGCAGACCCCGGCTGTAACGCTCGCTACCCCACTCATAATTTTTGTATCTCCGCAGGCGGAGCGCAATAATAAAACTACAATTACGAAGGCGGTCATGCTTTATTTTGACAAGTACGGTGTTCCTCCTGCGACTGGAGCAGGTATGAGAATGGTCTCTTTATATGCTCGGTGTGGGTTTTTTACGGAACAAGCATTACTGAATAGTTAAATTCAGTGGACCAATCACGGCATACAGTCGCGATTCCTCCCATTGGGCATCCCCCAACAGGAATCGTGCCGCATTGCGCTTTAGAATATTCGGGTTTCGGCCCACCTTCAAATTCTTTGATTGCAATAACTGAAAATGGTTTGTTAAAAGAACACCCATAGTTTGGCGCTGATGTAGCAGGATAATTGTAATAGGCGTAGTAATAATTACCCTGCTGCACAAACAAATTAAAACCAGCAATTACCTGGTTAATCGGATCCGCGGGTTTTGATGAAATAAATTGGCCAGCCACGAGACTTGGCAAGAAATTGCCAAGCGAAGTTTCCCAGCCCCCTGGTCCAATTGGCGCAGTCACGGGAGGATAAACTCCGTTATTTTGATAGTATAAATTCAGTGCATTTACAATTTGCCGCAGATCGGCTATTCGTCTTGCGTCGCGGCCCTTTGCACGCGCCGTAGATAGAGTTGTCATAATTACTGAAGCAACCAGACTAATCACGCTTATGACAACCAAAAGTTCTATAATTGTGAAGCCTTTTTGTTTCATATTTCCATTTTTACAGTATAACTTTGAATTACGAAACCAGTCAATTCCTTGGGAATTTCGTACACTTACTCATGCCGTCAAGATTTGACGGCAGTAATAAAGGCATGACCTAATGCTATCCAAAATTCAGACAGCATGCTAGGATAAACGTGGAGGGAGCTTCGTAATTCAAAGTATTAAGGAATTATTTTTCGAACTAGTTCTAGCAATAAGGGTGCCGTAGCCGTAATTAGAAAAGATTGATGAACAATTTAACATCTCCCTTAATCCTCCCCACAAGGAGGAGGAAATACAGCGGCTTCACATTGATCGAACTCCTCGTGGTTATTTCTATCATTGGCCTTTTGGCCAGCGTGGTTTTGGTGAGTTTGAACTCGGCGCGGGCCAAAGCACGGGATGCCAAGCGAATCGCTGATTTCAAACAAATACAACTTGCGCTGGAACTTTTTTATGATTCGCAAGGTCGCTATCCGCAAAGTCCAGGGCATATTATGTGGTCCGGACATTGGGCATATTTTTCCCAATGTTTAGAAACGGGTACACAATGCGGCTTTACCGTTTCTAACTATACTCCCGTTATTTCAAAGGTGCCGCAGGATCCGCTTCGTAAAACCTCTGACCCATTTGCAAGTGATGTATCTTACTATCCAGGCTATCCTACCGGCTGCAGCAATGGGCAAAGTTATCGTTTGGCTATCTTTTTGGAAACCGATCACCAAGTTCTTCAGTCTGATCTAGACGGAAGTTATTATAACAATAATAATGGGTGTCAAGATTCGAGCCGTGGATATTGTGTGGGGGTTGGCACTTGTGGCGGATGGTAGCTGATATAATTTTCAAAGAATTTGCCGTCAAAGAAAAACTTGAAATGCGTTTGAACCATTTTAAGAATACTGCACCAAAAAACAGCTTTACGGCTGTTTTTGTGCTATACTGCATCCATGAGGTTTGATCAATCAAATTTTAATTTTAACAATATGGGAAATCAAAAAAATCCTGTCGCCTCGCTGGTTAGTACGCTCATTTTTTTGTTCGTTGCCGGCACTATAATTTCACAAACAGGACTGTTGCCTGGGGGGTTGAGCTTTGGGGCGATAGTCATTCTTTTGATTTTAGTTTTGGGGCTAGGGGGACTGCGTATCGTCGATCAGTACGAGCGCGGCGTCGTATTGACCCTTGGTAAATACACCAGCACCCGCAGTCCCGGTCTAACTTGGATTTTTATGGGTATCCAGCAAATGCAAAAGGTTGATCTGCGTATTACCACAGTCGATATTCCGCAGCAAGAGGTCATCACCAAAGATAACGTGCCGGTTGGTATCAACGCCGTGGTGTATTTTCAGGTGGAATCGGCGGAGCATGCGATTCTCAACATCAAAGATTATACACTCGCGGTTTCGCAGTACGCGCAGGCTGCGCTCAGAGACGTGATCGGCGGTATTGAGCTTGATCCGCTGTTGTCAGAAAGAGAGCATATTTCCGAAGCAATCAAAAAAATCGTGGACGAAGCCACAAAGGTCTGGGGAATAAACATTACTGACATAAAGATTCAGGATATCGAGCTGCCAGCGGACATGAAGCGCATTATGGCCAAGCAGGCCGAATCAGAGCGAGAACGCCGCGCTACTATTATCCGCGCGGAAGGTGAATTCGCTGCCGCAGAGAGACTGGCGCAGGCTGCAGAAAGACTTAGCCAAGTTCCTGGCGGCCTTTCTATGCGCACCCTGCAAACGATCGAGCGGATCAACCCTGATCCGTCAAAAACTGTGATCTTTGCTCTGCCGATCGAGTTCATGGAAGGGGTCAAATCTTTGACCGAATACATGAAAGGCAAGAAATAAGCTATTTGATTTGCTTGAGAAAATCTTCGATCAGGCCGACGGTTTCATCAGTGCTCTGAAACACTGTTTTCCAAACAACGACAATGTCTGCGTCGTTGAAGATTGACCGTTGTACCTCACGGATCGTGTCGCCGCCGGCAATAGAAATCATGATGTCATAAGCCCCCTTGATACGACGAATCTCGTGCAAGGGGATTTGTTTTTCTTTGTTGAACTCTTCCTCGTCTGCGCCGCGATGCAGGATCACCACAGGCGGCAGTTTTTTGAGCTTGCCCAAAACATTAATCGGGTATTCCACGTTCATCATGTCAATCATCGCGTCAACGCCAAGCTTTTCACAGTTCTCAATGAACGAATTTATCGTTTCAATCGGGGCGCTGCCAAGGGCTATGGCAGCTGAAGCGCCACCCTGCGCGGCTATCTCGACCTCGGTACTCCCGCGGTCCATCGTCTTGAGGTCTGCCACAATATACGGGAAAATCTTTTCGCCTGCCTGTGCAAGACGCCCGGTGTACCAATAGCTGATTTTTCGAATAGCCTCCGCGCCATAACGCTTGATGAGGGGCGTGCCAGCCTCGACAATAATGCGGTCCGACAATGGCAGCTGCTCAATAATGTTTTGAGCATCATCAAGAGTACTATTTAGAGCAACTTGTAAATAGCGCTGCCTTTTATTTAGTTGTGATTTCGAGGCGGAACGCATAAACCAAGTATATATAAAAAGGACGAGTCTCGCGAGCGTGAAGCCAGCGAGACTCTGATATTATGGCGCATGTCTAGCGCCTCGACCCCGGGTTATTTTTGGCGTATTCCATTCCATCCAGGAATGTCATCAGCCCTTTCGCGGCAATGAAGAAGAACAGCCAGCCAGCCAATGACATCGCCCCGCCTGCCACGATACCCAGCTTGGGGACGAGCAGTGTGGCGATGAACAGCACAGGAAAGTAACATCCTTTTTCGAAGAACCGCGTCGCTTTATAGGCCATCGATGGAGAAAGCATCGCAAGCCACAGTCCAGCACAGAAGGCCAGAATCACCGTCCAAAAAAACTGTTCGGAATTTTCGAGCCGTGGAAAGTTCGATCCGGTTTCTACGCCTTTGTAAACGAGCGCAGGAAATCCTGCAATCACCAAAATATCTCTGACCATAGCAGCCTCCTCTAACTTTCATTCCTTTGGTTTATCAAAATTTGCGGTCCGGGTCAAGTGTGGTATGTTATTGGCAGCGACAGGGGGGTGCATATTCTAGTCGGGATGAAAAACTAGGAGGACACATGGGGCGTAAAAAATTACCTATTGATTTGTTTATTCTGATGACTCTGCCAGAAGAGGACAGAGACGAGTTTTACGCAGATCCTTTTTGCGAATTTAGGACACGGCCGCCGGGATTTTCCCAGCGGCCGTCTTTTTGCTATCATAATCAATCAAACTCATGGTGGGTTTGCGTTGTTTTCACGGCAATTCTAGATACGGAAAGAAGGGGGAAAGAAATGATTCCACGGTATACCAGAGAGAGAATGGGAAAAATTTGGGATGAGACTCAGAAATGTGGAGATCGCGGTTATACTGAAATCAGGCGTATCGTTTATCAATTGGCAAACAGCGATGGACAGTAAACCCAAACTATAGTCAACCGACTGGATGAAAGGAGAGAAAGGATGAGTCAAATTTTAGTGGCTCTAATGGTCGCTAGCAAGGACGATGAGAAGTGGATGAATGCTGAGTTCGTCTACGACATGCTCGACAAGGTGCTCGGCAAGCATCGATGGATCCTCATACGTGGATCGGCTGAAAAAAATCCGATCGAGAATGCGGAATTTTGTGAAAAACTCCGAAATCTCGAGGTCGAGATCGTCATAACCTGCGCCGGGCTTTTCCCCATGATCGGCCGCGCCGCGGCGTCGTATTTTGCCTACGCGACGCCTTTCATGGAGGGAACGGTCGTGATGTGCGTGCCTGAAACGGCTGAGCATATTCCGTCTCTGCTATCGACACCGGATTTCGTGGCTGTGTCGTGTCCTGGTCACGGAAAACGTGGCTTTTTGAATGCCGCCGTTTTGGCCTGTCAGAGTCTCTCCAGGTCAGATCGCTCGATACTGGTGAGGCTCGGGCATTTCAGAGACGAATTTCTCAAGACAAAGCAGCAGCCGCAGTTCGATGTTCGCGGCACGCTGGATGAGCAACAACCCCGGGCATTGGCCGCTGCCGCGCCGATTCCAGAAGACTAGGAGGCAATGATGGCAATGATTGAAGACAAAGTTCCTAAGATTCCTGCTGGCGTGGCCGAAACCACACTCAGCACTCACCTGGTTGCAGGAGGATTGCAGAGATTGCCGCAAGGCAAAGCACGCGACAGTTATTTGCTTCCTAACCAGTCAAACATGCGTATGGTGGTTGTAACAGACCGCTTGAGTGCGTTCGACATAGTTACGTCATCGCTGTTTCCCTGCAAAGGCTATGTGCTAAATGCGATGAACCATTTTGCCGTTACTACGATCATGGCAGATCATGATCATGACCTGATCGCAGTTGGACCTGAAATCGACAGATATCTACCGCCGCATTTTCGCGGTAATACCGAGCTGCAAGCCCGGGCCTCGATTGTCATGAACTTGAAGATGCTCAAGGTAGAGGGGATTGCCCGCGGCTATCTCACGGGTTCGGCCGTAGAACCGTACCAGAAAACTGGCGAAGTCTGCGGCATAAAGCTGCCGCCCGGTTTGATTGACGGCTCCAAGCTTCCTGAACCGGCGTTTACCCCAAGCACCAAATCTGAAGATGATCACGACGAACACATGGACGCAGAAGATGCAGAGCGGCAGTTCGGCATCAAGCAGTTAACACTCGAGCTTTATAACCGCTGCGCAGCCCATGGCCTGCCACGAGGAATAATTTTCGTGGATACCAAGGCGGAATTCGGGCTCGATCGGAATCGTAAGATGCGCTATGCTGACGAGCGGGGCACTCCCGATTCGTCACGTTTCTGGCCGGCAGCGACTTATGACGAGTACTTGGCTGCAGAGAAGCCGCAGCCGAGTTTTGACAAGCAGTTCGTGAGAGATTTTTTGAAAACCGTCGTGACCGAGTATGGGCCGTTTCCGAAACTCAAACCCAAAATCGACGAACAAAGGGCAGCGGGGCACGCGGTCAGGATTCCGCCGGAAATCATTGGCCGTACAACTGAGCTGTATCTGGAAATTTTCGAGCTCTGGACAGGGAATGACCCTGAAGCTTACATCCGGTACGATATGGGAGTTATGGATTTTCGACTCCCGCTTTAAACCAGGATGCTTTAAACTAGGAGGAAATTCATTTGGAGGGAAAAGGGAATAGATAAGTAATCCGCAAGGACGAACGTCTATTCCCTTTTTTGTTGCGACAGCTTAGCGTGACTGAGCGGTTGAAATTGGAAATTTTGCCCTTTTACGTTAATTTTGATAAATTTCCTTCATGGGTGATGATGTTTTTAAACTAGGAAATTTTGAAGACCTGTCCGGCTCTGACCTGAAAGGTGAGTTCGACAAATTTGGCGCGCTTGATCAGGACATGACCCAGGAGGTTGCCGCTGACCTGGAGCGGATCCAGGAAGAGGGCCTGAAAGTTGACAAGTCAGGACTCATAAGGCATCCGACAGTAGAATCAGACCCGCAGGCCAAGTTTCGTTCCCCGCTTGACGGCAAGCAGATGCGGGAGATTTCTGTGGACGACATTGTGCCAAATGAATTTCAGCCGCGGCGGATTTTCGACGAGCAGAAACTGCAAGAACTCGCGGAGTCTATCAAGGTCCACGGCGTGATTCAGCCGCTTGTGGTGACGGAGCGCACGGATGGCAAATACGAAATACTTGTAGGGGAGCGCCGTTTTCGCGCATCAAAACTCGCTGGTCTGACCAAGATTCCGGTTTTGCTGTCCCCAAAGCTCGGGGGTGAGCAAAAGCTGGAGATCGCGTTGATCGAGAACGTGCAGCGCGCCAACCTCAATCCGATCGAAGAGGCCAGGGCTTACCAGCGTTTGCAGGAGGAATTCGGCCTCAAGATTATCGATATCGCGGCCAAGGTCGGTAAAAACCATTCCACAGTGTCAAACCTGCTGCGGCTTTTAAATCTCCCAGTTGAGGTGCAGCGTGCGTTGATCGAAGAAAAAATCGCGGAAGGACAAGCCCGGCCGCTTTTGACTTTGCGTGACAAGGAAGAGATGCTAGAGATGTACAAGGTCATTGTTCGGGAAGGCATGAAGGTGAGAGACATCGAGGCTAAGGTGCGTGAAATCGCCCGCCGCAAGATCAAAGTTCGCGAGATGTTCACGCCCGATCCGTTTCTGACTTCGCTGGAAAACGTGCTCCGCGGCAAGCTTGGCACCAGGGTCGAGGTCAGCAAAGGCGCGAAAGGCGCTGGCCGGATTACTATCGAATTTTTCTCTGACGAAGAACTTAATAATATTGTGAATAAGTTGGGATAAAAGTGTGGAAAAGCTGTGGATGGCTGCTTGACTACTGTTGTTACTGCTGATACCATTGCCATTAAGTATTAATTTCTGCGCTATTATATGAGCAATGTCTGGCGAAAATACGCGGCAACAATGAAACCGATTCACTCCGGTCTCATTAAGTTTGCTATTTATCCCAGACGGCGACTTGTGTCATAGAGGAAATCAATACTGATCCGCAGCAAAAAGACCCAAGTCCGCCGCAAAAGCGGATTTTGGTTTTATAAGGGGACGTGGACAGAAGACGGTCACTGCTCTTGCAGAGAAGGCACATGGGTTCGAACCCATCGTCCCCACTTAGGTTAACAAGGAGTACAATTTTCAATCTTGAGGAGGATTTTGAAACAAGGCGGTGCGATAGATATCGCACTAATTTTGGACAACTTTCTGAAGGACGGTTTAGAATGAGCCAAAAGAAGTACATGAACAGGTCACAGCGAAAGCTGAACGCGGAATTACGACGTGTCAGCAGGCGTGCCGCAGAAGCGCTTTCGGATCATCGCCGGCATGTTCTCAAACGTCGGGAAGAACGAATTCTCGATCAGAAAGAAGCGCAGGCAGATCGAAGTTATTTCGCCCGCTAAAGGGGAATAGCCGATGCAAAAAAAATATAGAAGAGTTCCTAGGGTCCCCCTTCACAAAATGGAGACAACAGATCTTCAGAGCTTGCGTGGCAGGTTGCTGGAAAATATGCAGAATCTTGGCGCCCGACTCGATCACGAGACAGGCACCGTACTGATGCATAAGAATTACCATGACATGGATTTAAAGCTGCGTGAGATCGAAACGATTCTCGAAATGGGAACGCCGGTTGTTCCGCTGAAAAATCTCGCCGCCGAAACCTGAGGTTTTGTGTGCGAGCGATTGACCCAACCGTCAATCGCTCGCTTTTTTTATTTACCAACAGATGATAAAATTAGATGACTTTCCAATTCACATGTGATCGGGCTGTCGTATAGTGGTAGTACGCATGCATGGGGTGCATGTAGTCCGAGTTCGATTCTCGGCAGCCCGATAAAGGACTACTTATGAAATACTTAGCTGATTATGGCGATACGACTGATTTCGTTGATGGTGACGGCTGTTTTTTGATTGATAAGAACGGTAAAAGATATTTAGATTTTTTGGGCGGTTGGTGTGTTTCCACCGTAGGTTGGAGGCACCCAAAAATGATGGCGCTAAAAAATTCTGGAGTTTATATTCCACCGTCTTACTCGTGGCCGGAGTGGGAAAATTTTGCCAGGTTTTTAGCTGATATCGCTCCCGGGAAATTGCAGGTTTCATTCCGCTGTACCAGCGGTTCCGAGGCCGTCGAGCTGGCTATGAAGATCGCCCGGGCCGCAACCGGCAAGAAAAAAATCGTTTCCATTGACGGCGTCTACCATGGGCACACCTATGGCGCCGCATCCGTGGGCGTAGCTTTGACCCCGGATATCTCGCCGGGGGTAGGGGAAATGGAAAAGATTGCCATGCCTCATGAAAAAACCGCTGACGAGGTTATTGCTAGGTTTGAACAAATCGCGGAGGGCGGCAACGTGGCTGCGTTTTTGAGTGAGCCGATTTTTACCAATGCCGGAGTAAAGATTCCACCCGCGGATTTTTATCCGCGCCTCGCAAAGATTTGCAAAACTAACGGGATAGTTTTTATTATGGATGAGGTTGCTACAGGATTTGGCCGAACCGGTAGACTGTTTGCCTCCGAACATTGGAATCTCGAGCCGGACATTATGTGTCTGGCTAAGGGCTTTTCCGGGGGTTACGCGACAATCGGGGCGGTGCTTGTCACGGAAGAAATGGCAAATAAAATTTTTAAACTCAAAGGATATTTTCCTTACTACTCGACCTTTGGCTGGCTGCCAAATGACATGCTCCTTGCTAAGGCGAATGTTGAGCTGGTTTTGGAACACAAATTGTGGGAAAACGCTGATAAGATGGGAAGATCTTTATTGGCACTGCTAAAGCCGCTGGAAAATCTCTCCAAAGTAAAAGAGGTGCGAGGGATTGGCATGCTAATGGCTATTGAACTGTCTGATAAAAGCCTGTTGCAAAAAATCCTTGCAGACGTCCTAGATAGCGGGCTTGTGATAGATTCGGCATCAGCGGAAACATTGTTTTTCAGCCCGCCGCTCATCATGGGCAAAGATATGGTGAAAGCAGGCGCGGATATTTTGATCAAAATAATCACTAAACATTGTTCATAAATAAAATGCTTGAGGAGAATCTGAAGGCCACCTGCTATTCTACAGTCGAATCTTACTACAGCACGTTTAAATGATCAGAAAATGAAATTGGTTTCCCTGAATGTTTGGGGCGGCATGCAGTTTGACCCGTTGATGGCTTTTGTCAGGCAATATGCGCCCAGTACTGATATTTTTTGTTTTCAAGAAGTTTTCGATACCATAACTGATCGGAAGTCATACGGTGAAAAGAAAATCTGCCGAGCGAATTTGCTGGCAGAGTTAGCATTCGCACTGCCGGCGTTTACAAGCTATTTTATCGCTCAACATGCAGATTATGTTTTTGTTTCACCTGGCATTGAGGTCAAAAGCTTTGCAGTGCCGAACGTAGCGGCTTCTGATCACCTGTCAATGTTTTTGGAATTTACCCCCACACCATAAAATCTAAGAAATTTTCTTCTGCTACGCTGGAGTTTAATTCAGATTTTTTGGTGCGGGGGTTTACCTGATGAGTTTTGTCAGACGGCGGTGAAAACGTTTCTCGTTGAGATAATCGGCAAACAGAACAGTCATGCCCGCGACGATCGATTCTGTGGAACCGATTGCAGCCAAAACCCAGCCATTATGCATGAGGCCAGAGACCGCGCCTAGGATACCCATGATTGGCGCCAGGCCCGCGCCCAAGAGCAGTCCGAGGCGAGCCGGGTTAGTAAAATCCTGCCGCAGCGCAAGTCTCACGAGAGAACTGTTAGCGTAAGAAGTGATTTTTCCTTCCCTCGCGACTTTTTTAATGCTTGAAAGGTACATGAAAAACGACTGGACCGCGGTTGTCAGAGACAGCGCGACCGCGGACAGACCAAACACCACGCCGGCCATGATGATTTTATTTTCATGCAGCAAACCCTCTACGGAAAATGCGCCCCAGGTCGCCAGCGCGAAAACCGGCACGAGAATTCGCGCTCGCTTAGCCAGTTCCCGCCAGGTAAATCCGCTTCCTCGCAGAGCTGACAATTCCGCGGATTCCGCCAGAATATCGTCTGCGGAAGCGGTAAAAACTTTACCGGCGCCCGGCAGGAATTTTTCTAAAAAATGAGCGATCGGACCGATGATTAAAAGCGCCTTGATGATGCCCTGCGCGATTCTGGTGCGTTCTCTGGCATTGTCAGCCACAACCCGGAACACAGAATAGTCTATTGCCAGCGGGTAGATAACTTCATTGAGCCCAGTCATTAGCCGCTGCTCCTCGGGCTGTACGCCAATATTTTCTTCGTCAATCAAAACCAATTTTTTGAAGCGCAAACGATCGCGTAAAATTACTTCCACGGCTTCCTCGAGATTTTCGCCGCGCTCGCGAGTTTTCATGACCTCTGTCTGCGTAAATTTTGGCCGATGCTTGTTGCGCAGCAGCTCCGGCAGCCAGGTGATGATATAGTTGGCCTGGCTGTGCACGCTGATGGTATGCACGGCCTGCAAGATGTTTTCCGGCGTACGCAGCACAGTCCTGACCCCGATCGCCTTGCCTTCGCCCAGAATTTTTTTGATCCGGTTTTTGTATTCCGGAGTTTTTTTCAGGATATACCTAATCTCAATTGGCATCTGCTCCTGGAAATCAAGCTCTTCCGGAATAGAAATGACATCGACGCGGTAAGTGCCGACAGGTGAGGCTTTTTTTGGTCTCGTAAACCGTTCGAACATGTTAAAATATCCCGATCAAGAATCGGGATATTAGGCTGGCTGCAGCTGTTTAATTTTGCCTGCGGTGAAAGATTTGATACATTTAGTGCAAGCCTTGATGCGTTTTGCAGGACCAATCGTGAGCCACTGGAGATTGACCTGTTGCCGTTTGATTGTTCTCTGCATCGAGTGGGATCGGCTAAAAATTCTTTTATAACCTTTGCCGCAGATTTTGCAGGATTTGTTAGGACTGACCATTGGAAATATCTATAAATAAATTACTTTGCTAAGTATAAGCTAAAATCATTCGGCTGTAAAGACCGCCCCAAAGACCCATGATGGAAATCATTATCATATTAATCATTCTGCTGTTTTCCGCGGTTATCCACGAGGTTTGCCACGGCGTTATGGCTTACCGGCTGGGGGATGACACCGCTAAAATCGCGGGGCGCCTGACCCTTAATCCTATACCCCACATTGATCCTTTTGGCTCGATTATTTTGCCGTTGATGTTTTTTGCGCCATCTATTTTGTATTTTTTGCAAACCGGAACATTTCTGCCGCCGCGGATGATGCTTGGCATGGCCAAGCCTGTGCCAGTCAATTATTTCAATCTGAAAAAACCAAAGCGAGATATGGCGCTTGTTTCGCTTGCAGGGCCTGGTTCCAATCTGCTTTTGGCGATTTGTTTCGCGCTGCCGATCAGGCTGGGACAGGTGGCGCCTGGTACTGGTAGTTTTGAGTTCTTGCTGCTTGCGACGGCAGTGAACCTGAGCCTTGCGATTTTCAACCTGCTGCCGGTACCGCCGCTCGATGGCTTTAAAATATTCGCCAGCCTGTTTCCGGAAGAGCAAGCAAACCGGTTGCTTGAATTTGAACGATTTGGTTTTTTTATTCTCATCTTGCTTTTGCTTTCAGGAATGTTGCCGATTGTTGTATTTCCGATTTTTCGTTTTATATCAGCGCTGATTTTGGGTTTTCCGATTGGATAAAAATAAAAGGCCGGCAAGCGTGAAGCTTAGAGGCCTTTTTGATTTGTAGTGCTCGCCCTATTAGGCGAGCACGAGTTTTACGTTGCCGTTCATTTTTTCATCAATTTCTGACAGACGCAGGCTGGCTGGCAAGGGGACATGCTCGTAACCGTAATACTGCCGGCGCACATCCAGGTATTCAGAAACATGATCCCGTTTGATATCCCAGAATCCACCGGCCATAGGGTGCAGGCCTCTCCAGACCGAATAACGGTTGAATACTGGAAAAATTCGGGCAATCAAATCTGACTGCCAGCTCATCCGGCGGTTTCTAGTGGTGAAGCTTCTGATCAGACGCTCATCGGAGTAGAATGTCCGATAGAACTCGAACATCAGATTGGTGAGTTGTTCAGGCGAAAGGTTTGGATGGCTCCAGGTAGGGCAAGTGGCATCGAACCGATCCAGATTTTTTTCATAGACTAAATCTTCGGCGCGAAAATCATCGTATTGCTCCGTCCCTGGCAATGGGCAGAGAATGTAACAAGATACGGCACCGGGACTTAACTCTTTGATGATCGCCATGTGCTCGTGGCAGCTTTGTTCAGTGTCGTCAGGAAAGCCAATGATGTTGGAGAAATGTCCATTGAACCCGTATTTGTGCACAAGGCGGACAATGTCGGCGTAGCGCTGAGGGTGATTCTGGGTTTTGTGCGCCTTCAGCAGAGTTTGCCGGTTGAGGGATTCCACGCCAACAAACATCTGAAAACACCCAGCGCGTCCCAACAGCTCGATGAAATCTTCCTGCTTTGACACCTGCGTGTCGCACTGGCACATAAACGGCAGATCGATTTTTTCCCTGATCATTTGATTGAGAAGGGCAGGGGCATCAGCATATTTGTTGAAATTGTCCGAAGTAAACAAGACGAATTGGATTCCCGCCTTTTTTGCTGCCCAGAGAGTGGCCATTATCGTGTCAACGTCCACGCTTCTGACCTGCCGCCCGGCGATTTTGATCACCGAGCAAAAGTTGCAGGTATAAGGGCAACCGCGCGCGGGGTATATGCCAAGAAGAGGCACAACATAGCGCTTCATGTCCTGGCTGCTGGGCGGCTGCATTATCAGCGGTGATAATTCCTTTTGCCAGCGCTGCCCTTTTCCATAGACTGGCTGCAGCTGGCCGCGAATCGCGTCTCGGAGGATAGCCGGCCAGATCATTTCTGCTTCCGCGAGCGCGAATGATACGCCGCGATTGTGCAGCATGCTGGTGTCGCAGGTCATGGGATGCGGCCCGCCGATCACGACATGCCGCACTTTATGTTTGAGAGCATACGCCCCCAGATCAAGTGCGCGGTGAAATTGATGAGACTGGACGCCGACAAGAGCCAGCAAGGTCGGTTCATCTGATCTCAAAAGATCGAGGTAGCGCAAATCTGTTTGCACATATTCGTCGATTGTCTGCGTTTCAACCACAACATCATCGATCATTTGCGGGGTCATGCTGCGAATATAGGGAACGGTCGTATTCGGCATAAAACCACGCCGAAACCGCTGGACAGAGCCGTCTGTCCCGTATTTACTCGGCTTGAGAATCACTACTCGTAGTTTTTTCATCACAACCTCCTTTAGGCGTGGTTTGTACTGTCCCAAGATTCCCACAAAGCAGTTCAAAAATCAAGCGATGACCGCGCAAACCTTCGTTGTTGACAGGGTAGTATTTGGCTAGTATAATACCGTTAATTGAATAAGAAACCTCTCCGCCTGAGGCGGAGAAATCACTTTTTCAGTCGATTTATTTGGGAACGTAAATCCCGCGGTTTCGGGAGAGTACCAGGTAAACGAAATAGGCGAGAACTGACAGTCCGTCAGTTTTTATTACGCCTGCGAGTGACTAATTAACAAAGGAAAATTGTGCCAACCATCAATCAGTTAATCAGAAAAAAACGCAAACCGCTCAAGGTCAAATCCAAATCACCGGCCATGATGCGAGCTTTGAATTTGATCCATAACAAGCCCGTGCCGCTCAAATTTGGCAGTCCATTCAAGCGCGGCGTCTGTCTCAAGGTCACCACGACCACGCCAAAGAAACCGAACTCTGCTTTGCGGAAGATCGCCCGTGTCCGTCTCACTAACGGCATGGAAGTCACCGCTTATATTCCCGGCGTTGGTCATAATCTGCAGGAGCACTCTGTGGTTATGATCAGAGGCGGCAGGGTCAAAGATTTGCCTGGCGTGCGCTATCACATTGTGAGAGGAAAGCTTGACGCTGCCGGTGTCGAGGCGCGCAGACGCGGTCGCAGTAAATACGGAGCAAAGAGACCCAAATAGCTCGCGAACAAGTAACTAATAACGAGTAACAAGTAACACATGCCTAGGAAAGCTAGATCATACAAAAAAAATAAGATCGATCCAGATCCGAAATATAACAATGTCAAGGTTGCCAAGTTTATCAACAACATCATGGAGCGCGGCAAGAAAACCGTGGCCCAGAAAATTGTTTATGAATCTTTTAACTACATCAAAGAAAAGATGAACTCGGAACCGCGCCAGATTTTTGATGCTGCTCTCAAAAACGTCAGCCCGATCCTTGAGGTGAAAAGCCGACGCATTGGCGGTGCCAACTACCAGGTGCCGCTCGAGGTTGTGGAACCGCGCAAAACCACGCTTGGCATGCGCTGGCTGATCGCGGCCGCTCGCAGCCAAAAAGGCAAACCCATGCACATCAAGCTTGGCGACGAAATTATGTCGGCCTACAAAAATGAAGGAGCCGCCATCAAGAAGCGCGAAGACACGCACAAAATGGCGGAAGCTAACCGTGCGTTCGCTCATTTCGCAAGGTTCCAGAGAAAATAATCCCTCATCCTTTCACGGGGTTTGGGACCAGATTATTTATGATAAAAAATTCCAAGGTTATGAATAACGAAAAGAAAGGGTGAGGGATGCCTCGAGAGACTCCAATAGAGCAAACTAGAAATATAGGAATTATTGCGCATATCGATGCGGGTAAGACGACTGTGACCGAAGGTATTCTCTATAACACCGGCCTCAAGCACACGATTGGCGCTGTCCACGAGGGTGAAACCACGACTGACTGGATGGAACAGGAGCGCGAGCGCGGCATCACCATCACGGCCGCCGCCGTGACGTGCTACTGGACCCCAAAATACAACAAGCTCGTGGGTGACGTAAAGCACAAGATCAACATCATCGATACCCCAGGGCACGTGGATTTTACCGTTGAGGTAGAACGCTCCTTGCGCGTGCTGGACGGAGCGGTCGTGGTTTTTGACGGCAAAATGGGCGTGGAGCCGCAGTCCGAAACTGTGTGGCGCCAGGCTGACAAATACCATGTGCCGCGCATGTGTTTTATCAACAAGATCAACCAGACCGGCGGCGATTTTTACAAGAGTTTAGATTCGATTCACAAGCGTTTGTCCGAAGACGCGTTTCCGATTCAGATTCCGATTGGTTTTGAAAAAGAAGTCTCCGGCTACATTGACCTGGTGCAGATGAAAGGTTATGTATACAAGGATTACACTGACAAAGATCTGACTCAGATAGATATCCCCGCTGATCTCAAAACTAAGGCTGAAGAGTACCGACATAGTCTTCTTGAAAAAGTTGTCGAATCAGACGATGCGCTGATGGAAAAATACCTGGCCGGCGGCGACGTTACAGAAACCGAGTTTTTGTCAGCGATCAGAAAAGCCACTCAAGGCGGCAAATTTTTCCCAGTGCTCGGCGGGGATGGCCGCGGCATCATCGTGCAAACGATTCTCGATGCTGTTACCAATTTCCTGCCAAACCCGAATGATAAGGGATCTGTAAGGGGTATCGATCCGAACACGCAAAACGAAATCGAACGAAAGCCCGAGGACAGCGAGCCATTTTCCGCGCTGGCTTTCAAAATCGCCACTGATCCGTTCGTCGGAAAGCTGGCTTTTTTCCGGGTATATTCTGGAACGTTAGCTGCTGGTTCGTATGTCCTCAACGCGAGGTCCGGAAACAAGGAACGCGTGGGCCGTATCGTACGCATGCATGCCAACAGCCGCGAAGAAATCAAAGAAGTTTTTGCTGGCGACATTGCCGCGCTCGTCGGACCCAAAGCCACCTTTACCGGCGACACGCTTTGCAGCGACGATAAGCCGATCGTGCTCGAATCCATCACCTTCCCAGAGCCGGTTATCTCGCAGGCTATTGAGCCCAAGACCAAGGCTGACCAGGAAAAAATGGGTATTGCGCTCCAGAAGCTTGGCGAAGAAGATCCGACTTTTCATATTAAATCCAACGAAGAGACGGGCCAGACCATCATCGAAGGTATGGGCGAACTCCACTTGGAGATTATCGTGGACCGCATGAAGCGCGAGTTCAAGGTGGAAGCAAACGTTGGCGCGCCTCAGGTGGCATACAAAGAAACCTTCAAGAAAACTGTTGAGGTGGAAGGTAAATACATCCGCCAGACGGGGGGTCGCGGTCAATATGGACACGTTTGGTTGAGGCTCGAGCCGCAGGAGCCGGGCAAAGGCCGCGAGTTCGTGGATGAAATCGTGGGCGGTGTCATCCCCAAAGAATACATTCCGGCTGTCGGCAAGGGCGTGATGGAAGCCGCGGACAATGGCGTTATCGCTGGTTTCCCAGTTGTTGATTTCAAAGCCGCTCTCTATGATGGGTCTTTCCACGAGGTTGACTCTTCAGAAATCGCTTTCAAGATCGCAGGGTCCAAAGCATTCCAGGATGGCATGCGCAGAGCCGAGCCGGTAATTCTCGAGCCGATCATGAGGGTTGAGGTTATTACCCCCGAGGAGTTCATGGGCGATGTGATGGGCGATATCTCCGCCAAGCGCGGCGAGATCAAGGAAATGGGCGACCGCGGCAAAAACAAAGTCATCACCGCGACAGTTCCGCTCGGCAGCATGTTTGGTTACGCTACAACAATCAGATCCATGTCTCAGGGGCAAGCTTCATACACCATGGAATTTTCTCATTACTCTGAGGTGCCAAAGAATGTCGCGGAAAAAATAATCGGCGAAGGCGCGAAGATTCGCGTCGGCCAGGTCGGTGGATAAATTCATGAATGACGGGCAGCTGAAAAATTTGATACAGATCGCCAAGCTCACCGGCGGCAAATACATTTTCTTTGAAGATGGCAAACCAGCCGCCGTGCTCATGGGCTACGGTGATTTCGAGGACTTGATGGTGGAAAAACTGGCCGGCAAGATGGCTGTGGATCTGAAACGAGTGGAAGCAGTCAATGAGCAAATAACCCGCGCCCAGGTAGAAGATCTAAGAGAGCAGGTAATGAAAGAAGATTTCATGATCACCCCACAAACGAGTACGTTTGCGGGGAACCCCGATATCCGCGTCGAACCGATAGAGCCAAACAACGAAATACTAGATTAGAATAATAACCGACCACCAGACTAAGGTCTGGTGGTTTTGGGTTTGCCGACAAGTCGGCAGAGCGGCTGGTGATTAATTTAAGAGTTTGTCGAAGGAGGATT
>MFEF01000002.1 GCA_001777515.1 Candidatus Doudnabacteria bacterium RIFCSPHIGHO2_01_48_18 | reverse complement strand
CAAGGCATCCAGAATGACATTAAACGGTACTGAATTCACAAAATATGAAGGTGGAAATAAAGCTACCTTATTTAATAAATTGATTTATGCTACGGTGCGCAATGGTAAGTATTTTATCCTAAAAATTGACGAGACGTCCGATGTTGCCAAATCAATCCTCTTTAGTTTCAAATTCCTAGAACCAGTGGCAGTGGAAACTTATCTTGATGATGAATACAATTTTCGATTGCAGTATCCAGCAGAGTTAACCTTTGGTTGTTGTACAAACAATTACAATGGTTATGCCAAATATTTTTCTTTCACTAAACCCGGCAGCGACTTAGAAATTGGCGGAGGAATTATTACTCCTCAATCAGCAGAAGAATATAGCAAATGCGAGGTATGTATCGGTAGTCCTGTACTGTCGTGCGAAACAACCAATGCGGAAAGTTGTTCTTCATATAGATATAGTGCTCAAAGCGGTAGCTGGTCAAAATGGGTTGTCATTAATGGTGCCAATCAAACCGCAAATACAGCAATTGCAAAACTCCAGGTTTCGATCGCACCTGCAGATAATGCGTTAGGACAGTATGTGATGGAGCAAGATAAAATTAACGATGCTTTGATTTTTTCCTTGGTTGAACAAGGAAAGATACCTAAAGAAATTAAAGATCGCATCCAAGTTTACAACGATATCTTTGATTCTTTCATATTTAGATAAGCCTAGTTTATCTGCCTTTTTACCATGGGAGTGAACCCTGCCCACGCACGGGTGGGTGGGCAGGAGCAATCTGTTTTCCGGCGCATTTCGCGAAGCGAAATATGAACCCCTGGGGCGGCCCCGAAGCCATGCCAAAGGCAGGCGCCCGATCGGAATTATCATTAAATTTCCGTTTCAGGATTTTCCTGGAAAAAGGTTCGGAGTTTGTCCAAAAGGCACAGCCACATTGTATGAATCAAACCAAAAAAATAATCTATATCGCGTCATTTGCTTTTCTTGGTGTGCTGCTCACCACCGCGCTGCATGGTCTGCTCGAGATGCTGTATATCCGCCTGCTTACCTCTGATTTTCAAAACTATTCCCTGGGTTTTTCGTGGTCGCAATGGTTCGAGATTCATAAATATTTCTCGATCGTTCTGCTGATCGCGGGAATAGTGCTCGGGTACCAGCAAGGCAAGCACTGGTGGAATGTGATCTACGTTCAGAAGCGCTACGGCTAGCACGCGGAAAGCGGAAAAAAGAACTCGGGATAAGATCGAGTGCCATGTTTTTTTCTCACCCCCTTTCAAGATAATTTAATTATTTCAGTCTGTTATCACTCTAGTATCAAGAGTGATAATTTGTAAAAGGACGTTTGGACTGATAAAATGCTAATAGAAATCCATGTTTAAGCATATTTCCACAGCAATTCTTATCATAGTTTTGCTTGCTGGCGGAAATCTGGTACTGCTTTCCCAGCAAAGAGATCAGAAACAGAAGATTCAAGACCTGGAAAATAAGATTGCGGATATTGCCTCTGAGATGACTCTTGTAAAAAACGCGGGCGAAGGTACCGCTCTAGCGCTCAAGACAGAGCGGGAGAAATCGGAAATGCAAAGGCGCGAGGCTGTGCGCCAAGCGTCCCAGGACGAGCTGCTCACTGCCGCGGTGGCCAAAATCACGCCGGCTGTGGTTTCCATAGTCATTTCCAAAGAGGTGCCGCAGTTAGAACACGTAGTTGCGGATGATAACGCCTCTTATACCGTGTTGTTGTCAGGCGGTAGCCAAAAAGACGCTCAAATCATTTACAAAGACAACGAGCATGATCTGGCCATCGTAAAAATTAATGGGTCGAATTATCCTGTGGCGGAACTTGGCAATTCTGCTTCTCTGAAGCTGGGGCAGTCCGTGATCGCTGTCGGGAATGCTTTGGCGGAATACAATAACTCGGTTTCAGTCGGAATAATCTCTGGTCTGAATCGTACTATCCAGGCCGGGGACAGTGGGGGGAATTTACAAACCATGTCAGGCGTAATTCAAACTGACGCGGCGATAAATCCCGGCAATTCCGGAGGGCCGCTTGTTGATCTCATGGGAAGGGTGATAGGAGTAAACGTCGCCACAGTCATGGGTGCTAGCAGTATTAGTTTTTCCATCCCCATCAATACCGCGAAAACTGTTTTGGATAGTATAGTAAAATGATAAACAATATCCGCAAGCTGGCCAGTCCAAACCGAGCGCAGACCCTGCGGCGTTTTTTTAAAACAGGGAAAGGCCAGTATGGCGAAGGTGATAAATTTCTCGGCCTCACCGTTCCTCAGTGCCGGAGAATTGCCAAAAAAGCAACCGTTGTCAATTTTGTGGCAATTGCGAAATTGCTGAGATCAAAGTATCACGAGGAAAGATTGATCGCGCTTCTCATTCTAACTTACCGGTTCGAAAAGTCAGCCGACCGGGCTCGAAAACGAATTTTTGATTTTTACCTAAAAAACACCGAATGGGTCAACAATTGGGATCTGGTGGATCTCAGTTCCTACAAGATTGTGGGTGAATATTTGCTTGGTAAGCCGCGCAGGATACTTTACCGGCTCGCCAAATCAAAAAACATCTGGGAGCGCAGAATCGCCATCATTTCCACGCTCGCTTTTATTCGACAAGAACAATACGCGGACACCCTGAAGATCGCTAAAATCCTGCTTAGCGACAAGCATGATCTCATTCATAAGGCTACCGGCTGGATGCTGCGGGAGATGGGCAAACGATCCGAAGCAGGGCTAGTCGAGTTTCTGAACCAGAACGCCGCACGCATGCCACGAACCACCCTCCGCTACGCTATCGAGCGGTTCCCGGAAAAGCAGCGAAAACAGTATCTTGCAATCGGAAAATAGTCTATAATCAAAGCATTATGCAGGCATTTAAACAATTTTTTGGCAATTCCAGACATCAGCTTATTTTGGCCCTCGCGCTCGTGACTGCTGGCGGAATTTTGGCTTTTTCCCAGAACCGCGTCCCCGAGCCCGTAAACCAGATTCTGGCAGACGATGAACTGCGCGTAATCGCCAAATCTCCGGAAGGAGTTGTGGTTACCGACTACAAAACTCTCATTCGCGTGACGTTTAACCATCCTGTCACGGCTCACCACGCGGAAGGTTATTTTGATGTGATCCCCGCGATCGAGGGGCAGGTTTTTCAAGGCGATAATCCGAATGAGGTGTCGTTTCATCCCAAAGAAGGGTTTTTGCCCGGATCCAAGGTTACGGTGCGCCTGATAGCGGGGCTGCCAAGCGAGACTGGCAAGAAGCTTATGCAGGATTATTTCTTCACCTTTAAAACCAGGGTACAAGGAAACAGTATCAGCTTTACGAAAAACGGTTTTGCCGGCAAATTCATGAGCTTTGACGCGGCGCGTGGCACAGATTTCAACCTGGAGATTGGCGCTGACGTACGCACGCCGCGCGTGAAGATCTATAAAGCCTCTCCTAGCTTCATGGCAAACCATCTCATCTACAAAAAAGCTGCCTATTATCCCGATAACGACGTAAACGCCTCAGTCTATGGCACCTATGAGGAAAACAAAATTGATACCTCAAAGCTTGAGGTCGTCCAGGAGCTGGCTGATTTTGAAAACGAAGACAGGATCAGTTTCAAGGACCAGGAAGGATTATATCTTTTTGAAGCGCTTGACGGCGATACTCCCCTGACCCACGCCTGGGTCAGCCTGAACCGCATTGGCATACATTTCCGCCAGGATGACAAACACATGTATCTGGCGGCGCAAAGTTTGGCAAGTGGAGAACCAGAAAACAATATCAACCTCACGTTTTACACAGTTGATGACGCCGCTCGCGTCATTGGCCGCGGCACTCTGAGCGGCATACAGCAATACCCGTTTGCTTATCCTTCCAGAGTTGATCTGATTGTTGCTGAAAAAGGCAACGATAAAATGATAATCCCGGTTACCATCCCGAACAGTCAGGCCGAAATCAGAGTTTACAGCGATCTGGATAAAAGCAACAAAATTTTTCTGTATACTGACAGACCGATATACCGCAAGGGCGACTTAGTCAAATACCGCGGTATTGTGCGAAGCGATTCGGATGGAATGTATTCGACCGCGTCAAGACCAGGAACCCGGGTTAGTGTTTTTACCATCGAATACGGAGTTGGTGATGAACAAATGTACCCCATCAACCTCACCGCCGAAGTAAAAGAGGGGGGCACTTTTTCCGGCGAATTCAGGCTCCCGCAGGAAGCTGACCCTTATTTTTATTTATACGCCACAACGAGCGCAGACAAGAAAGATTATTATTCGCGCGGGCAAGCTGTGTTTGAGGTCGCCGATTACGTGAAACCGGAGTACGGCATTGATCTTGAGGTTCATGATAGAGACATAACCCGAGGCGACAAGATAAGCGCCACCGTCACCGGTAAATATTTCAATGGCCAGCCGTTGGCAAACGAGTCAATAAAATATACAGTCTATAACCGTTCCTACTATGAGACGGAAAAAGCCGTTTATAATAGTTCTTTTAAGCTCAATTTCTGGGGCGGGATGTGCGGCGGTGGTGGTTGGGACGAATATTATGGCGAACCAGTCGATACAGTTGAGACAAAACTCGACGCCAACGGGCAAGCTCAGATTGAATATGACACCGCAAAGCTCCGCGCGACTGGCATCAGCTACGAGATCACAATAATCGCCGAAAAGACTGACAAAAACAACAACAAAATCACGGGCGCGGGCAACACTGTGGTGCATGCTGGTGAGTTCAACATTTTCATGCGGCCTGGCAGCGACCGCACCAGGAGCGGCGAGGAATTTGTCAGGGTATTTTACGCTGAGGATCAGCAAGGCAGAAAGCTCGCAGGCAAAACTTTTACCTACACATTATTCAACACTAATTACCAAAGCTATAACAATGGTGTTTATAGCCGCGACATCAAAAAAACCGCGGAGGTAACGACAAACAGTGACGGGATTGGCATAGTCAGAGAGCGCTATGACCTGCCAGGCAGCGAGCAATATGGATCTATTGATTTTGCGGTCTCGGCCAAAGACAGTCGTGACAATGAAATTGAAGCAAAAAATTATATCAGCCTCTATCGCGGGAGGCCCAATTACGGAAATGAGCTTGGTTTACGGATTACCTCCAGTGTAAACAATCTCACCCCGGGGCGCGACGCTGAGCTTGAGATTCTGGCTCCAGCTGATTTGAACATTTTCACGACGTTCGAACGCGGACGCGTCTATGAACCGCAGTGGCTGAAGCTCAAACAGGGCGTCAACAATTTTACGTTCCGCGTACCAGATAATTTCATGCCATCAATCACGCCAACGTTTAGTTTCTTTTACAATGGCGAGTTTTACATCGAGGGGCTAGCCTTAAACGTGCCAGCAATGAAAAAACTCGTCAACGTAGAGATAAAGACTGACAAGCAAAGCTACCGGCCCGGGGAAAACGCAGTCATCATCATTAGAACCCTTGACCAAAACAACCGCCCGGTCGCTGCCAACCTTGGTGTTGGTATCGTAGACAAAGCAATCTATGCCTTGCGCAAAAATGCAACGCAGCCGATTCATTCTTCCTACTATTATTTCCGCGGGCGCAGCACTAACGCGGCCTCATCTATGAGCTGGATTTATAGCTTCAACAATTCTGACGGCCGAGGAGGCGGCGAGGGCGGGGGTGATATTTTTGGCAAAGATGTTGATACACTGTACTGGAACCCTGACGTCAAAACTGACGCGTCAGGAGAAACTACAATCAGTGTTCCGTTAGGTGATACGCAAACCACGTGGATGATTACCTCTTATGCCTCGACTGATGATTCCAAATTTGGCCAGGGTCAGCTTGAATTTCTAGTTAAAAACTAAACCATGTCTAAGCGGCACATTGTCATTCTTGTAGTGATGCTTGTTACCCTGCCAGTTTTATATTATCTCATCTCGCCTATTTGGCGGGTCAAGGAGCTTGACGAGAATCTTCCTGGGCAATCAGGCCCTGTAATAAAAGATAATCTTTTCAACATGGATGAAAAGACAACGGCTGATTTCAACAAAGCCATGCTGGAAATGGCGCCAAAGGCCATGATGATGAACCAAGGCATGCCTAACGCAGATTTCAAGCTCCTGGCAGCGGGGCCGATGGTCGCTCGCGCGCACAATGTGTCCGGCGACGCGGTTCTCGTTGAGGCCGCGGGCAAGAAGATTCTGCGCTTTGAAAACCTCGACACAATCAACGGACCTGGCCTGCATATTTACCTGGCAGCCGATCTTTCTGACAACGACTATGTCGACCTGGGACCGATTCGCGCTACCAGAGGGAACGTAAATTATGACGTGCCCGCTGGTACTGACACAAATAAGTACCGCTACGCGCTAATCTGGTGCCAGCCATTCAAAGTTTTGTTCAGCTACGCTGAACTGAAATAGAAATTTGCATTAGTGAAACCGGGGTGCTAAACTACCTGCAGTATGAATTCCCTAACCATCGGAATCCTTCTCGCTCTCATGATTACCTGCCGCAAGATTTTTGCGGTGGCTCTTGAGACGGTGAGGATCCGAAGGAAATAGGAAACCCAGCGCCCCTCAGGAACCCGCCCCAAAGGCGGATTTTTTTCGACAATTTAAAGGAGATCGAATGGATGATAAACAAGATTCACCCACGGCCCACCATACTCATTGTCCAGTGATCGGCCAAGCCAACCTTGAGAAATGTGTATGCAACCCACCCCAACAAGGTTTAGATTGCCCTTACTGGAAAAACGAAGTAAACGCTCACGCTGTAAGCGAATCAAAAGCTTTCAAAATCAGAGGCGCGTATAGATGCTGACCTCATTGAATCTGCTAAGTAATCTCGAACAGGAGAATCACATGAAACAGATGAAGATAATCGTGAAGCCGTCCACGCAATCCAACTTGAACTGAACGCATGAATCTCGAACCAAACATCAAGGGCAGGAAGCTAAGTACCAAGTACCAGCATCCTGCCCTTCTCAGTTTATGGCTGACGCGCGTCTGAGCATTATTTTACGTGTTTATCGGCAAGACTCGTTGCCGCGGCAGAATCAGGCTTGACCATGACTTCGTACCCGTATGCCATAACCATGCCAGTAACTTCATGTACCAGGTCGCGTGTCTCCCCTTTTGTCCCCACGTCCACATGGATTTGAAAATCAAATGGACCTTCGGCTTGGTTCATGCCTGTTTTTAATTCATTTCGAAATGCGGGCAAAAAAATCGAGGCCAGCTCCAGCGATGCCTGAACCTCGGCGTAGATTTTCTGCCGTAAGGTTTTAATATTTTCCCTGTTCTGCCGGAACCAAAAATACCGGCCGCCGTTGCCTACCCGGTGCACGGCAATAACAGAGACGAGGTCCAGCAAACCAAAACCGTTGGAATCGGATCCGATCATTACTCGATAGCGGGCTCGCGGCTGCTGCTGCATAAAAGCGACAATTTCCTGTAAAACTTCTCCAAATAACAGTTCGCCACGGGTGGGATTGTTAAATTTTAGAAAATTCAGAGTATCCCTAGTCATTTTTGCCTAATATTTTTACAGCCTCTGACAGCAGATCCTTGTCAGAGTTCAGATCTTTTTCCAAATACAATTTGATGCGCAGGGGCCGACCAAAAACCTCTTCGAGAACTTGCTCGACAATAATCCGATTTTTTCGCGCGTCAATAGTGTCTTTATGAAAACCGTAAGGAAAAACTAAAACCAGTTCTGCGTTTTCCACCTGCAAGATTCGCGCTAGGCGGAGGCTCGAAACCAAAGAATGGTTGTACTCTTTGATTTTCGACATGACGTCTGTCCAGCGGTCCATGACTGTACCCAGGTCGAGACCGGAGATCGCCTCGACGCTTTGACGCTGCTCAGCGATAACTTTCTGAACTGCTGCCACTACGGAAACCTCTGGGGCGGCGCGTTCCGGTACGAGACTTAAAACCGCCATAAGCAGCGGCAGCTCGGCTACCGGAGATTGCTTGGTTATACGGTAAGCCTCAAGCATTTGCTTGATGATCTCCAGAAGCTGGGCTGCTTTGAGGGATATGGACTGCTGATTCAGTTTGGCGCTTTCTTCTGCGGCAAGGCCCAATCCTTGCAGGTTCTGCGGATCTATTTTAACTAGTAAAATCAGGCGCGTATATTCGAGGAGCGCTTTTGTAAACTGCGTCAGGTCGCGGCCCTGCTCAGCAAAATCTTTTACAAATTTAACGGCGGCGGTTTGATCTTGCGCAAGGATCAAATCTATCAGTTTTTGTACCATGCCCAGCCTGGCAACGCCGAGGATGTCTTCAACATCTTGCACCGTGATATTTTCACTAGTAAAGCTCAATATCTGATCAAAAATTGAAAGTCCGTCTCGCAGGCTGCCGTCTGCCGCCTGGGCAATGAGCTTTAGCGCCTGCTCGTCAATCTTGATTTTAGAATCGGCAATAACCTTTTCGAAAACCTGGAGTATCTCGCCAGCGGCCATGCGTTTGAAATCAAACCGCTGTGACCTGGAAATAATCGTGGCCGGAACCTTGTGAATCTCTGTGGTAGCAAGGATAAAAATAGCGTGGCTCGGCGGTTCCTCCAGGGTCTTGAGCAGCGCATTGAACGCGGCTTTAGAAAGCATGTGGACTTCGTCAATAATGAACACTTTGTAGCGCCCCGTGGACGGAAAAAATTTCACATGCTCAATAATGTCGCGAATATTGTCAACGCCGGTGTAGCTGGCCGCGTCAATCTCGATTAGGTCAAGAAATCTCCCCTCTTGGACGAGCGCGCAATTTTGGCATGTCGTGTCCGGCTCGCCCTCAATCGGCGCAAGGCAATTTACAGCCTTGGCCAGAATCCTGGCGACTGTGGTCTTGCCTACTCCGCGCATTCCCGTAAACAAATAAGCGTGCGCCGGTTTTTTTAGACGCACTGCGTTTTGCAGAATAGTCTTTATAGTTTTTTGTCCGACAACTTCAGAGAAATTTTTCGGCCGGTATTTGCGATAAAGCACTTCGTTCACCCCGCTGGAAATCATAAAAAATATCAATTAGAGTAATCAAGCCCCGTAAATATTGCGCAAAATTCCCAACGGGGTTATAACCTATTATATCATTTTTGAAGCACTAAGTCCCACACGATTTTCGCGACTGGATCAGGCCTGCCGCTGGATGGAAACTGGTGCATATCCAGATATGGCAAGCTGTTGGCCTCCAGGATTCCGAACGTCTGACCGCGATAAGGTTGCCTAATGTCTTCACAAATCAGATCAAAACCAACAAGATCTGTATCAAGCGCTTGGGACGCCCTGATAAATAGTTCGCGATTGTCAGGATGGGTATGTCTTGATTCGTTTATGAAATCAATGCCTGTCCCCGCCAAAAAATCACTATAAAAGAAAATCTTTTCACGCCGCTTTGGAACAGAAGCAAGGTGCATGCCCTGCCTATTGAGATTTGCGGAGAGTTCCGGGTCGCGCTTGGGAATTTGATGGAGTGTGGTGTTCTTTTGCCCATAAATCCCCCTGTTCGGGTCAGCATTTTTGCAGTCAATGAGCTGCTCGACCGTTGACACTCCGTCGCCAACAATATTAGGCAGCTCTTTGCGGCAAACAAAAATATGCTGCTTACCGAGCACAGTCGCGCGGTAGTTGGTGCCAAAAATATGTTTTTCCACGAGAAAATCCGGACGGAAAATTTGCGCAATCGCTATAGCTTTCGTGAGTTTATCCTCAGACTTTATAAAATAGGTTGAATGATAGCCGAGCGAACCTGTAGCTGGTTTGACCACAACCGGATAACCGAGACGTGAGGCATAGTTTAGTGCTTCCGCCATGTCCGTAAACATTTCACCTTGCGGGACCGGGATCTCGTGCTCGCGCATTAGTTTTTTGAAATAGAGTTTATGGTCTGTGGTTTCCTGCCGCGTGCCTGGCACCAGCGGATTGCCTTCAAAATAACGCCATTTGTTTTCCCCGCGGGGCATGCGAAAACGGTATTCGTTTTTGTAACTGCCCGCGATTTTGATGGCCTCGATTTCGATACCGCGCGCCTTAGCTTCCCGGAAAATGATCAGGCTGCGGTTAAGAATTTGGTCTGGCGGCGGGTTTTTTTCAAATTCTACTACCTTAAATAACGCAAAGAACTGCAAAATTTTTTCCCATAACCAGTCCGTGTCAGAGACGATCCAGCCGGCGAGCTTATCGAGCGGCCACATCACGTTTTTGCGAAAGATATCCATATAATAATCAGCCCGCAGATCCCAATGAGAACGCCTTTTCGTGGGCAGACAATATTTGCAATATTCAGGCATGGCTTTATCCTATCATAAAAAAACCCGCCATCTGCGGGAAGACAAGGGGGTTACGGTTAAAAAAGTTTTATTTTTTGAAAACAATTACACGAAATCCTACAAAACTGACCGCAAGGGCGGTGGCCGAGCCAATCGCGGCCCCGATACCGGCCCAAGCCTCATGGCTCAAGCCAAGCTGCGGACCCAAAATATTCACCACCCCCGACGCGACAAGCACGTTGATTATCGCCGCCGAAACTGAGACCGCGAAAAATTTGGTGAGTTCGCCGCCAACCTGGCCTGTGGCCGTAGCATCAAACACCCAAAATTTGTTCCATAGATAGCTGTGCAAAGCCGCGATCAGAAATGACAAAGCCTTAAATGCGGCATAATAGTAACCGGTCGCCACTCCTGAAAAAGCGATTAGTAAATACAAAATCCCGAAATCAACGGCAGCATTAGTAAAACCAACTGCGACAAATTTGCCAAACTGATTAAAAAAAGCGATCTTCTGTCCCAGAAAATATCCAAAATTGACACCGATTATCCAGCACACTGGCACGAGGACAGTAAGCCAAGCAAATGAAAAATCGCCGACCCTTTGGACCTCCAAAAAATCCGCGATTTTCCAGGCAATGACGCCGGTGATAAACCCGGTGATAATGCTCGACCAAAAATCTTTTGCGGCAAACCTCATCTATTCAAGGTCCAAATCTCTGTCAATATCTTCGTCTGGCTTTGGACTGTCAGCGATCGCTCCCGGACCAGGCGTACCGTCATGCTTAATAACATTTTCTACAGCCGCCCATTCGCTGTCCTGACCCTGAGGCACAACGATCGCGACCTCGTCACCTGGCTCAGCCTTGAAATAGGTCAAAGACGCAAGTAGTACGCGGTGGCTCTTGCCGTCCACGATAACGCGGTATTCTCCGTTTTCGGTTTGTGACAGGATGCCGAGTTTCTTTTCGCGCTCCACCGGACCAATTTGCTTGTAAATGAAAGAACCGTCGTCTGATATTGTCAGCTTTAACACATCACCCTCGACTAGTTTTGATTTTGAAGCGTAGTTTGCCGGGACCGGGTATTTCTTGCCGTCAGGGCCCATCATATTTTGTCCATCAAACACGCCTTCAATGATTTTACCACCCCCGCTAATGGAAACAGTTTTCGCCTTTTCAGCAATAGCAGAAATTGGGGCTTTTGACCCCATTATTTCCCTTAGGATTTGTTTCGCAGATTGAATGTTTTTTTCCGCGCTTTCTAGCATTTGCGCCAAAAGCGCTAAATTTGATAGTTTATCCACAGTTTTGTATTAATTTGAAATTTTGTATCAAAGACTGTCAGAAAACAGTATTGTTATTATAACTCTAAATCTCGCCGGCGTCAATGTCTTTTCCAAAAACGAACGGAACGCATGGCCAAATCCCTCAAAGAGTGCCAAAAAGCGCTTTCGGGATGCTCAAGGCGACTCGCCCATTCCATATGTAATGTGCCATCCTTTTCCGGACTGGTCTCTATGTTATCGTCCAATTTCTCTGGTTGCTCATCATGCATGTATTTTTTTGTTACTTTCAAGGTAGTCTTCGGCGAACTTAGCGAAAGCCGGAAACCGCTTCGAGAGGCTAATAAGCGTACTTTCACTTTTGAGCGCTTCTTCTAACAGCAATATAGACTGTTTCGGATCATGGGGCAAAATTTGAATCGCGTATTCTCTGACAATTTGTTCCATTTGCTGGCGCGAACTCATGCTGGTAACCTGAAGCAAGTCATTTTTTAAAGTCTTTAGTTCCTGAAACTCGAACTCCAGTTCTTTTACGGCATCCAAAAATTGTTTTTCGCTGCCAATAGATTCCAAACGATTCACAATCTCGGCGGCAATGTCTGCGCAGCGATCAAGCTTAACCTTTCTGGTGCGAAGCATTTCCGCCAAAAACAAACAAACAGCTTTAGACATGTTTTCCTTCAGGGTAGTCATACTGTTCTTTCAATGCCGGCGGCCGCTGGCATTTTGCCAAGCCGGGCGTTGCGAGAAATTTCCGCTTCCACCTCATCTCTCAACCGGCCGTATTTTAGCTTCGAGAGTTTTTTGACAGCCGCGGCCATTGATTCGGACCCATCTCTCGCTGGGAGGATGGTCTCGAGGTTAAAGGAACGCGAGGCGGTGCCATTGAGCATCAGTTTTACATAAGCATGAAACCGTTCGACATTAATCACGTCAAAATCGTTGAACACTGGCGAGAATTCTCTAGCCATGATTTCTGCGTCCTCGACGCCAATACGAAATGAAACAATTGTGCCAGCATTGCCAAAAACAGCGTCTCTGATTTTGGTATTGTTTTCGTGCACGAGCTGGCTGATGTACTGGTGGGCCATAACCAAGTTTAAGCGATATTTTCTGGCTTCGGAAAGAATGGTTGCCAAACTGTCTGTGACAAAATTTTGAAACTCGTCAATATACAAATAAAAATCCTTGCGGCTGGTTTCTGGAATGTCAGACCGCGACAGCGCGCCCATTTGCAGTTTGGAGACAATGATCAGTCCGAGCAATTTCGAGTTGACCTCGCCCGTCTTGCCTTTTGATAAATTTATGAGCAATATCTTCCCCTCGTCCATGATCTTTCGGAAATTGAAAGCAGAATGCGATTGTCCGATGATATTGCGCATCATTTCGTTCTCCACGAAGCGGCCAACCTTGGAAATCAGATAGCCCAGCATTTCTGATTTATGAAAATCACTGGTCTTGGCCATTTCCTGCTCCCAGAAAGACCGGACGACCGGATCGTTGACCTTGGTCAATTTATAGCGCTGAAACTCGGGATCAGTAAACATCCGTGGTATTTCTGCGATCGTTCCCGGATACTGCTTGTCCGCCATAAGAGTTAGCATGACATTTCTCATGTTGTGCTCAAACATAGGTCCGATCATTTCCGGTGGAAACAGTTTGTAAAAAATTTCAATCATTTCCTGGACCGCGAAATCTTTTTCTTCGTCATTATCAACCTCGAGCATATTTAAACCCATGGGGCGCGCCATATCAAACGGCTCGAATAGCACCACATCGTCAACGCGGTTTTTGGGAATGTGCTGCAGGAGCGATTCAACCAGATCACCGTGGGGATCTATAACCGCCAGTCCTTGTCCGTTTTGAATATCCTGAATCGCCAGGTTTTTCATGAACTCTGATTTGCCAGTACCCGTGCGCCCGATAATGTACATATGCCGACGGCGGTCATCAGGGGCGATTCTGACCTCAGTCTTGACCCCACGGTAATTATTCATGCCCAAAAGCAAGCCGGCCTTTGGAATATTCAAAGGAGCCGGCGCGCGTTTCGCCGTCAGCCATTTGATATTGGGTGTTTGATTGTATTTTGTCGGGAAATGAAATATACTCGACAGCTCTTCGGTGTTGAGAATAATTTTCCCCGGCCATTTGACCTGCAGCGCGCGAAACACATAGTCCCTGGCGGTCCTGGCAAGAGGTTTTCGCAAAATCCGAAAGCCGTTAAACGGCGAATGCGTGTATTGCATAAAAGAAGCCAGGATATTACGCATGTGGCTTGCCGCTGCTTCTGCGGTTTCCGAGCATACCACCGCGCGCAAATTCACCTCAAACGCGTTTTTTGACGCCTTTTCTTCGAGTTTTTTTACAGCGTCCTGCTGAAGCGGGGTGAGCTGCTTGTACGCTCCCTTCACGGGGTCGGTTCCGTCTGGAGGCGGAGATTTCTGTCCGCGCGGGCTACCGGAAATAAACTCTCCGATTTCGCTGGCAATTACATTTAGAACTTTAAGTAAAAAGTCATCATGCATTTCAATGTCACGGCCTTTTTGGATTTCTCTGGCCCTCTGCAATATCTTCGCCCGCCAACCTAAAGGCGCCGGACCTACCACAAGCTGTAATGCCGCTGATTCCTTTTCGCCGAGTTTTGACAGGCTGTTTGCCAACGCGTTCAGTGGATCGCTTTCCATGACCTTGTAGGTTTTAATCGGAAACAGGTATTTTTTTTGCAGTCCAAGCTCATGGGCCGCGATTTTTCCCGAACTGCGAATGATTTTCGGCGGCAACACCTCGTCGATCTGGGCCGTCGGATATTGCGCCTGAATCTGCTTTTCCAGCAGATCGCGCAGGCGGCTCGGACAGTTGATCAAAAAAGAAATTTTCTTGTCCACGCTTATGATCTCAAAACTGATCGTTTCGTGCCCCCGCAAAAAAGTAGTAAAATTTCTTTTTTCCGCGTGGCCCAAAGTGGCAAACAGCTGCTCCGCCACCGCAATCATTTCTTTTTCTTCCTTGGCCGGTTCTTTTTCTTTGTCCGCTACTGTATTTTCGCGCGGTAGCAAAACCTCTAGGAACACGGAATCAAGAAGTTTCTCGCCAGCGAGGCGCAGACGCAGCTTTCCGCGGTACCAAAAAACCGCTGCCAGGCCGACTATTAACGCGGCCAGCAGCCAAGGCAAAATAATAAACATTTGTTCAGCCATTTTGGTCTTTGTTTCTTTGTTCTATGTGCTCGCTGAGCAGGTCGTTGACCTGCTCCAGGTCTGCAGCTGAAACCGCCTTTTTGCGGGCAGTTTCAGAGATAACTCTTCTGGCAAATTCCAAGCCCTTTACTCCAACCAATGCAGGATGGAGCTCGCCGCGATTCCCCGTGTCCGGTTCTGGATTTACTATATCTGGGAGTTCCAAAGAAGGAACTTCCGCGGTCACAACTTCGCTTTGCAGATCTTGAGCCGTTGCGCCATCTGGCAAATTCTCTGCTACGTCTTTGGTTTCTTGTGGCGGAATGTGTTCAAAATCGGATTTCTCACCTTTAGCTCGATTGAAGTCTGGCATTCGTTTGTTCCTCGGAAATTGTTTGTTTTAATTTTGCAAATTCTTCGTCTATTTTTGTTTCCAATTGCTCTTTGTACTGCGGGTAATTTTTTAGGACCACATCGAGCGCGCGATAGTCTTCTTCACTGAGAGCTTGATTGATTTTCGTGACATCTGGGGCGGGCAAATATTGCTTAACTATTTCCGCGATGACCTGGTGCAAATGATTTTGCACCCGCGCGAAAAGGTCAGCCTTGGTTTCTTCCGTGAGGGTCGCCAAGCCCAGGTCAATAAACAGCTCTTCGGAATAGTCTTCGATTTTTTGTTCTAAATCGTAATACACGCTACGCGCTTTTAAGCTTGCTCAAATCAATCTGGCTTTCTTCTCCAGCAAAGGGAATGCGCAGTTTTTTGTTTTGAACCGCGGCCATATATTCCTGCAAATTTCGTCCAGCTTCCAAATCGTGCCGCTGTTTGCTCATGATTTTTTCCTCAAACTGCTTGTTCAAGCCCTCGATGATCTGATCCGCTTGCTCGTACGAAATCGGCTGATGAGCAGGGGGCGCTGCTTCTTCCGGTACGTCCTGCATTTTGCTTTCCGCGAGGTTATAAACCTGTTCTGCCGGAGGCGGCGTGTTCTTGTCCGCGCTTTGGTTATATTTAGCTATATCTTCCCACAAATCGTCAATTTGACTGAGGATTGCCTTTTCAGCGTCAGACAAATGCCCCAATTCGCGTTTCATTTCCAGATCGCGCGTAAGCATGCTCACGGCAGTACTCGCCTGCATTGAAGGAAAAAATTGCCCAAGTTTTCCGTTCGTGACATGCCGGGAAAACTCTTCGCTCAGTTTAGCGATCGCGCCAGCGCCAGTATCCATAAAATATGTTAGCTTTTAAAAAAATTATACAACAATTACGGCATTTTGACAATTTCACAAATATGGTACATTGAAAATATGCTTATCGCGAATTTGTTTTTCTTTATTTTGGGCCTATGCATCATTTGGGTTGCTTCCGGCTTGATTGTCAGGGGCGTGGAACGCTTTTCAAAAAGCACCAAAATTTCCTCATTCGCCACATCTTTCCTTATTCTGGGATTTTTAACCTCGCTCACTGAGATTTCGGTTGGTCTCAACGCGGTACTGGATAAAAAACCGTCTATCTTTGTCGGAAACCTTATCGGCGGTTCATTCGTGATTTTGATGCTGATCGTTCCAATGCTTGCGATCTGGAACGGCGGTATTGCTTTCCGCCGCAAATTGGACCTGAAAAAACTTTTATTCTTTTTAGTCCTCATCGCCGCTCCGTCCTTTGTAACGCTGGATGGACAAGTTAGCATTTCTGACGCCTGGCTGCTTTTGATTCTCTATTTGCTGTTTATAAACTTGTTTCAGCGCGAACAGCGCATTTTGGACAAACTCGAGCAGTCCAGCAAAAAAAACCGCCTGAGCAGGGATCTGCTCGCGATCGTGATTGGAGCAATATTGATTTACATTGCCGGTAAAATCTTGGTCGAGCAAACAATTTCCCTCTCCGAAGCCCTGGGGGTGCCTTCTCTGCTGATTAGTCTTCTTGTTCTTTCAATCGGAACCAATCTGCCGGAACTAACCATCGCCGCGAGAGCGATGAAAAATCGACATTCCGAAATCGCGTTTGGCGATTACATCGGCTCGGCCGCGACGAACGTAGCTTTATTCGCGATTCTGACTTTTATCCACGGGTCGTTCCAGCTTGAAACACGCGGCTTCACGCCGATATTTTTCATCATCATTTTGGGCTATGTGCTATTTTTTATTTTTTCACGGCACAAAAACCGCCTGGCTCCCGCGGAAGGAGCAGTGCTTATTGTAGTCTATCTGATGTTCGTTCTGTTCCAGATCACGGAAATTCTTTCTCTCGCGCAACTTTAGCTGCTATACTGTTTCTGAAACAAAATGCCTGCACAAACTATTTACACAAAAAACCTCCGGTGGATTGACATCACAGATCCCAAGCCCGAAGACGTGGAGTGGCTCCGCGCCAATTTCAAATTTCATAATCTGCATCTAAGCGCGGTCACCGAATATCAGCAGCGGCCCCATATTGACGAGGGCGATGGCTACGATTTCATGGTGCTGCTCTTTCCGGTTTATGACCGGCAGACCCAGGAAATAGTCAACGGCGAAGTAGATTTCTTTGTCAGCAAAAACCTCATCATCACCGTTCATTACGGCCAGATATTCACTCTAAAAAACCTTTTTAATGAAACCCGAAATTCCACAGATATTAGAAATGCTTTCATGCAAAAAGGGGCGGGCTACCTGCTCTACAAGGTTTTAGAAAGCCTATTCAAGCGGTCTTACCCGATTCTCGATCACATGAGCGAGGATATCGGCGTGATCGAAAAAGGCGTCTTTCATCATCGCGGCGAAAACGTGCTTTCCCAAATTACACTCATGAAAAAAAATATTATCGAATTCCGGAAAATGATGAAAACCCACCGCTATGTACTGGAAAAATTGCCGAAACGCACAACTATTTATTTAAATTTTCCGCAATCAAAACTATATTACCGTGATCTGCTTGAATACTACGAAAACATTTGGGATATCCTGGAGGCGCAGAAAGAAACCGCTGATGCTTTGGCTGAAACTTATCAATCGCTCGTCAGTCATCGCCTGAATGAAATCACCAAGACAATTTCCATTTTTTCGGCCATCGCTATCCCGGCAACTCTTGTCGCGTTCATATTCGCGGTAGACATGCGCGGCATGCCTTTTTCCGATCACCCCCAGGGGTTCTGGATCGTGGCTTTATTCATGGCAGCCGCTTCACTTGGCATGCTGTGGATTTTCAAAAGCAAAAAATGGTTTTAAAATTTTCGTAATTCTCATCTCAATCAAAGGAGGAAATTATGGCTGTCGCCGTAATCGTCCAAACGTGGGGCGCTGTGTGCTCGAGAACTGACGGCCTGCTCATTCAAGGTCGCGAAATTCTCGCGAGAGCAGCCGAACCGCAAGCCGACTGGCTTCGGAGGCGCGGCTATACCTCGGACCAAATTACCGCCACTAGACTCATTTCCACGCCGGGAATTTGCGCGCTAATCGCTTATCAGCAATATATCCTGGCGCTGCTGGCAATCATTGCCGCGGCCTGGACAGACAACATCGACGGAATCATGGCCAGAAAAGAAGGCAAATCCGAATCGTCGCTTGGCGGCTTGCTTGATTCACTCACTGACAAGGCATTCATCGTGGGAATCCTCTTCACTATTTACTACTATGATGCTTTCCGTGAAAATTTCATGCTTTGGATAGCTGCTGGCGAAATCGCCTATGGAACTTTGGCGGTTTTGTTTTTCGTGATCTCAGTTCTGATTGGTACGCCTGTGGCAGACGTTCTAAAAAAACTGAAATCCACCGGCATTGGAAAAGCAAAAATGGTATCTGAGATCTGTCTCATGATATGCATCGTCCTGTTTGTCAGTACTGCCTTTTGGCCGCTGGATTGGATCGCGTACGGTCTTGGCTGGAAATCATTTATCTTGCTGTGCGGGTCGTTTCTCGGCAAAGTCAAATCGCTTTGAGAACGCAAGGGCGGTAGTCTACTATGACTTCCGCCCTTCTGCTAATATTAGGCTATGATCAAACTGCTGAACACGCTCGGTCGCAAAAAGGAAATTTTCAAACCGCTGAATGGCAAAAATGTGGGTATTTACACCTGTGGTCCCACGGTTTACGACTATGCCCATATTGGCAATCTCCGGGCTTACCTGTTTGCTGATGTGCTGAAACGCGCTCTGAAAACCGAGGGTTACAAAATCACCCACATTATGAATATTACTGACGTGGGACACCTGACCGGCGACCGCGACATGGGCCAGGACAAAATGCTGGTGGCCCAGAAACGCGAAAAAAAATCAGCCTGGGAGATTGCCTCGTTTTACACTGATGCTTTTCTGGATGATATCGCAAGACTCAATATCATTACTCCTGACAAACTCTCAAAAGCCACTGACCACATCAAAGACATGATCGAGCTTGTCAAAATGCTTGAGAAAAAAGGTTTTACCTATAAGACCAGTGACGGAATTTATTTTGATACCGCAAAACTATCCGATTATGGCAAGCTGGCCCAGCTTGATATCGAAGGCCTCAAAGAAGGTGCCCGAGTCGAGGCCAATCCAGAAAAGCGCAATCCCACGGATTTCGCGCTATGGAAATTTTCTCCCCCAACGGCAAAAAGAGATATGGAATGGGACTCGCCCTGGGGCATTGGTTTCCCTGGGTGGCATATTGAATGCTCGGCTATGTCAGTAAAATACCTGGGGCAGCCGTTCGACATCCACACAGGCGGCATTGACCATGTGCCTGTGCATCACACCAATGAAATGGCGCAAAGCGAGGCTGCCGCGGGCAAACCGCTCGCCAATTTTTGGCTGCATTCCGAATTTATCATGGTAGATGGCGGCCGCATGGGCAAAAGCGAAGGCAATCTCATCACTCTTGACCAGCTGGCGGAAAAAAACTTTGACTCCCTCGCCTATCGTTATTTTGTTTTACAGGGGCACTACCGCTCCAAGCTCAATTTCACCTGGGACGCTATGGATAGCGCGCAAAACACGTTAAATAACTTATACGAAAAACTCGCGGAGTGCAAAGAAGGAAAAACCGGCGCCAAGCAATTTGAAAAAACATTTTTCGAGGCGATTAACGACGATCTTGATACGCCAAAAGCGCTGTCAGTAATGTGGGAAATGATCCATTCAGACATCGCTGACAGTAAAAAATACGCTTCTCTTATGAAAATGGACGAGGTGCTCGGCCTATCGCTTAAGGAAGCTTGGGAAAGATTGAACGAACCGTTACCGGAAGCGATCATGGTGCTCGCGGATCTGCGCGAGGCGCTGCGCAAAGAAAACAAATGGGCCGAATCAGATCAAATTCGGGTCGAAATTGAACGGCAGGGGTTCGTTGTAAGAGACACGAATAAGGGCAGCGTCATAACAAGAAAAATTGACAAAAACTAAAATTTTCGCTATAATATATAATATTAGTTAGCTGATGAAAAATTTTACCCCGATTCCCGGGGCATTTTTTATTGTGCGATCGGCAAAAAATTGAAACGAAAAATATTGTTTCTTCTGTGCGCTTCTACATAGGAGCGCTATTTTCGAGTTGATAGCTTTAATCATAACTTGTCCTGCAAGCAGGCAAGAAACTTTCAAAAGCAAAATTCGGAGGATTGATGTATAAAAGAATTATCCAGTTCTTTTTGCTGCTGGGGTTTTTTGCCTATGGCCAAGAGGCGATAGCGCAAATCCCAAACAAACAGAACTATGAAACAGTTGCAGTAGAAAAAGGTGACACAGTTGGCCGTATTGCTCTGCGAGCCACGCGAAACGCTGCGAATTGGAAAGCCAATTGGGTATTGGTAATGGACAACCGGGGGCGAGTAAGAAGCAACAAGCATTTGATTCGTCCAGGTTGGCAAGTCTTGATTCAAAAAGATCAGGTTAAAACAACTGCGATTCTGTCAAACAATCAATCGCTAGCAGCGATTTGCCAGCAGTACGTAAATCCTGATTGTTTAAAAAGCTTGAGCGCGATAAATGAAATCAGAAATCCGCGGCAAGCACTCGATCAGACAGTCTACATTCCCAAAACTTTTTCACCGGCGATTCCCCCACCAAGTCTGCCCCTGCCGACTGTACAGATGGAAAAAGTAACTTATCTGCAGCCGGTTATTTTGTGGGCTATAGCAGCCGTTCTTGCCTCTGCAGTACTGATCTTTGTGATAGCGAGGTACCGGCCTCGTATCGCTAAGTCGTCCTTTCCGAAGTTCTTCCAGGTTCCGAAATCACAAAAACGCGCAAAACTCGGACTCATTAGAGACGATATCATTCATCGCGCCGCGCAAGCTGGCACTCATATAAACGACAGCTGGCTCAAAATCCGGCCGCTGCGTGCCATCATCATATACGACGCCAACAAAATTCCTGCCGGCCTAAACACAGTACTTGAACAAACGAAGCAGGTCTACAGCGAAGCAGGAGCGACTCTCGGGCATAAAACAGGCAAAGAGGGGTTAAATCAGTACACCGTTCCCTTTATTAAATTTCATAGACTGGGCAAAATCAGCCTAGAGCAAATCAGGGAAATTGGTGTTGACTGGCTCAATCCAGCTATGCGCAAATACGCTGACAAGCTGCGCGATGAGCTGATCAAAAGGCAGCGGACTGATCGAAACCAGGAACCACTGGTAATCAAGCCTCATCCTGACCCAAAAAACGGGAAACTTATTATCGAAATCGTTGGCCAGCTCAGGAGAAAAAAATTGTCAGAAATACCGGACACGGAAGAACACATAGAAAGGACGATGCAACGAATCGGCGATGCCAGATTCAAGAAGGAAAGTTTTCGCTTTGAGGATGACAAAGGAATTTTAACGCTGAAATTTACATGAGGAGCAGATATGGAAGAACGGCTACGGATCAAGGTTTTCGGTTCAGGCAACGTTGGCGTGCAGATTGCGGCGATTGCCGCTCGCATCCTAGAGAGACGATTCAAAAAATGGGCGGCGTCAGATCCCTCGCGAATTGATGCGCTTAAGGAAACCATCCAATTCGTTGCTGGGAATACGGAGCATGCCACCCTGGAACGCGAGAAATCTACAGCAAGGCTGCTGCAGATCATCCGTTACGGCGATGGCCGGATGAATGGCGCGGGAAGCGCGGAAGAAGGGCGCGATTCGTTTCTCACCAAATCAGTGCAGAACGAGTTTCAAAAGCTGGTCCTGGCACTCACGCAGATCATTGTCGTCATTGTAGCTTTGGGCGGAAACACTGGCCGCGGCACGCTGATAGAAATCCTGAAGCTGATTCTCGCCCAGACTGATGACAAAAACCGCAAGAAAATCATCCCCTTCGCACTCACGATACGGCCGTCGGTCGAAGATGGCAGCTCGTGGCAGCGGGTAGAGGAAGCCGACGTGGTATTCGAACAGATGAGGAAGCTCGGCATTCCCTACCTGGAAATGTGCACGGACGCGGCAGATACGAGCGGGCAGGAAATCAATTACGACGAATTCGACAGGCAAATTGAGGACCTGCTCGATACGCTAATCACAATCTTTAGCTCGGATTCTTTCGGCAAAAAGATCGACGGGCGCAGACTGGCTGAGCTCTACCAGGAATGCGGGCCAATCACTATGACCAGGATCGAGTTGCCTATCGCAGATCTCGCCAATGCCGAGGCTATGAAAGCGCATTACGAAGAAAGCTGGAAAAACCGGCTCTTCACGGAACAGCAGCGTCCGCTCAAAGGCGCCATCCGCGTCATCCGCACTCCAAGGAATGTGGGAGCGGTTAACGCCATGTTCGCCAGAAAAGATGAGGAGCGCCAATCTGCTCTTGAGAATCGCATCAAGATCCACCAGATGAACAGCGAAGCTCTCAGTGATGACAAAGTTGTTGTGGTGTCTCTTCGCTTCCATGAAGCGTTCATTGCTGCATCCCAGAAACACAAATTTGCGCTGTTTGAACACGGCGCGATTGCGCCGGTGGAACCGATTGATAACGTGGCCCGTTTCAAACGAATGAGAGATTTCCCCGCCCTGCCTGACTGGATCGAAGCCATGAAGCTCGAAAATGCGCATGCTCGAGTCGCGGAACTTCCGGAGGAAATCATGACTTATGATGAGATCATGAAAAATCTTCCCGGTCTGGCGGAAATCGGAAACTTTGGAAAAGGCTTGCCAGAAGCGATTCATCACCGCATGAAAGCGATCATCAAGAAAAATTTCAAGCTCACCAAATGCGTGATTCGGTCACAGGAAGGGCCAGTGCATTTGTCTCACGATCTCACGTTTCATCAGCTGACCAAGATTACCGGTTTCCGGGAACTAACTCTCACCGAAGAAGCGCTCAAAGAGATCGAAATCAGATCTAACCTTTGCAGGGCTCTGGGCGAAGAGTTTTTGCAAACCCTGGATTTTCAAGAGGACCCCAAATTTGCCGTCGCCGCTGCCACCGGCACGGACGGAAAAAATACAAGCACGCAGCAGGGAGTGGGCTCGAGCATCAAAAAATTCTTGGGGAGAATGTTCGAGGAAACCAAATCAGACTTTGACCGTCTGAATCTGAGGTGACTGGATAATTCGCCACTTAATCTCTCCATAAGGGAGAGTCAGGGAGCTTTCGCAAGATACGAGGCTTCCTGCTTTTTTTTGTAAAATTTGGTGGGTAAACTGTGGCTAAGATGAGGATGAACAGATCGCTTTTATGGATTTTGGCGGGGTTTGACCAGGCTCTTCTGCGGCAGTATTATTAACGTACCCTAAATAAATAAAATCCGTGCCAACAGATACAAAAAACTCCCAAATTGACAGACTCCCCCCGCAGAACCTTGAGGCTGAAGCCTCGGTACTTGGCGGCGTCATGTTGGACCGAGACGCGATCATCAAGATCGCGGACCAGCTTTTACCGGAAGATTTTTACGAACGCAAAAACGGCCTCATCTATGAGACGATGCTGGATCTTTACGAAAGCCGGGCCAGCATAGATGTGTTGACTGTCGCGAATCGCCTCGAAGAAAAAGGCATGCTTGAGCAAGCCGGCGGCACGGGATATGTGACCTCGCTCGTAAATAGCACCCCCAATGCCGCGCATGTGGTCCATTACGCCAAAATAGTGCAGCGCAAAGCTACACTGCGGAAGCTGATCCGCGCCTCGTCAGAAATAATCACCGCGTCTTACAGCGACGTGGAAGACATGGAAATGCTTCTCGATACCGCGGAACAGCGCCTGTTTGGAGTGTCGCAGAAATATCTGAAACAAAATTTTGTGCCACTCACGCAGGTTCTGCATGAAACTTTTGACCGCATTGACGAGCTTCATAAAGAACGCGGCAAACTCCGTGGTATCCCCAGTGGCTTTTCTGACCTGGATAATCTTTTAGGCGGCCTTCAAAAATCAGATTTAGTAATTCTCGCCGCGCGCCCATCCATGGGAAAAACCTCTTTAGCCTTGGACATTGTCAGGCACGTGGGAGTTAGCGAAAAAATCGCGGTCGGCGTTTTTTCTCTGGAAATGAGTAAAGATCAGTTGGTGGATAGATTGCTGGCGTCCGAAGCCAATGTTGATCTTTGGAAAATGCGAACCGGCCGGCTTTCCGATGACGGACCAGACAATGATTTCGAGCGCATTGGACATGCTATGGGACGGCTGGCTGACGCGCCAATTTTCATTGACGACTCCGCTTCATCCAACATCATGGAGATTCGTACTAAGGCTCGAAGACTCCAGGCAGAACAAAATTTAGGATTAATCGTAGTCGACTATTTGCAGCTGATGCAGGGCCGCAATCAGGAAAACCGCGTACAAGAGGTTTCTGAAATCTCCCGCGCTCTCAAATCCCTCGCCCGCGAGCTTAACGTACCGGTCCTCGCTCTCTCCCAGCTGTCCCGCGCCGTCGAACAGCGCGGGAATGACAAGCGTCCGCAGTTATCTGACCTGCGCGAATCCGGATCTATCGAACAGGATGCTGACGTAGTGATGTTCATTTACCGCGACGAGGTTTACACAGGCAAAGACACCAGAAAGCCCAACGTCGCAGAAATTTTGATCAGAAAACACCGCAACGGGCCGACCGGCCAGATCGAACTCTTCTTTGATGCCAGCAAAACTTCATTTAGAAGCCTGGCACGAGAGCGAGAGGTCATAGAGGAGATAGAAGAGATATAATTTCAATCAGTTTGGAAATTGCAATATGAATATACTACCCAAATCCATCCGTAAACTAATCGAAGAATTAAGCAGATTGCCTGGTATTGGACCCAAATCTGCTTCAAGGCTCGCTTTTTATTTGCTCAAGAGCAAGGATTTTGAACGCGAACAGCTAGCCAAGTCGGTGAGCGAACTCAAGCACGAGCTGACTTTTTGCCAGCAATGCCATAACCTTGCTGAAAGCGCACTTTGCGCGATTTGCTCAGACAAAAATCGCAAGCAAAACCTCATCTGCGTAGTGGAAGAACCTCTCGATGTAGTCGCTCTCGAGCAAGGACGCAATTTTCAAGGCACCTATCATGTGCTGGGCGGTGTTATATCCCCTATCGACGGCATTGGTCCTGACAACCTAAAGATCAGGGAGCTTCTGGAGCGAATCATGAATCTCGGCGAGAAATCGGAAATCATTATCGCTACCAACCCCTCGCTTGAAGGCGAAGGTACGGCAATGTATGTCGCCAAGCGATTAAAAAGCATCCCAAATGTCAGAATTACCAGAATCGCGCACGGTCTGCCCATGGGCGGCGACATCGAATACGCCGATGAGCTGACAATCACCAAAGCCATGGAAGGCCGAAGGGACTATGGAATAAACTAAACCCCCGATACTGTCCGGGGGTTTATGCAATTGATTGGATCTCAAGTTCAGTAAAATGCTGGCGATGGCCTAATCTTCGGCGATAGCGAACCTTGGATTTATATTTAAAAATCCGAAGCTTTCGGTCCCTCCCCTGGTTTACCACGCGGGCGGTGACTTTGGCGCCGGAAACAAACGGACTGCCTATTTTCGTGTCCTTGTCGGAAACAAGGAGCACCTTGTCAAAGGTAACCTCGTCGCCTTTGGTGTCCAGTTTTTCTACTCTGATTTTGTCTTTGGGGGAAACAAGATATTGTTTTCCACCGGTTTCTATTATTGCAAACATAGGTAATATAATAGCAGGGCTCTATTTTTTGCGCAAGACCACCATGTCGCCAACCTTAATCTTGTTTTTCCAGACAAAACCGTCATTTACCTCCAAAACCGCGTCGGCTTGATTGGCGCTTTGGATGATAACCGAGCTCTCCCCGCTTTTTGGGTTGGGAATCGCTTCCCTGATCTCCACGATTTTGCCCTTGTCGATGAAAATCATATCGAGGGGGAAATTCATGTCTCTCATGGTAAAACGCTGAAATTTCGGCCGGTCGTAAATAAACAGCATGCCGCAATCAGCGCACAGTGACTGCCTGCCAGAGAGGCCGAGGGCTTGGGCTGCCAGAGAATCCGCGATTTCAATTTGTATTTCTTTATTTTTGATGGTGAGCGTAGCTACTGCCAGCTGCTCCCTGGCCGCGTGCAGATAATACAAGCCGCCGCCCAACAACAACAGAACTATAAATATGACGAATTTGATCATTTTTTCGGGGTGACCGATTTCTTTCTATAGATTATCACAACTGCCATGGCCACTACAATCATGACAAGGAACATCGCGCCCAAGGCGATAAGCTTGCCCCAGCTTTGCAGAAACACGGCGATCCCTCCAAATACCGCAGACAAAAAATACAAAAACAGAACCGCTTGTCTTTGCGACAACCCCACGTCCAAAAGCCGGAAATGCAGGTGTTTTTTATCTCCCACAAACGGCGATGATCCGTACCATAGGCGGCGCACAATAACCCAGGCTGCGTCCATGATCGGGATCCCCAGAACCAATAGCGCGGTAGCAATCTTGCCGCCGGAAATGACCGCCAAGACGCCGATCATAAACCCGGTGAAAGTGCTCCCTCCTTCCCCCAAAAAAATCCTGGCAGGATGAAAATTGAAAGGCAAAAACCCAAAACACACGGCGGCAAATATGAGCGCCAAAAAAGCTGTCGTGGTCTGCAGCACATCCGGCGCGAGCGACAAACCAAAAATCACGATACCAGCTATTCCGGAGATGCCGCTGACGAGTCCATCCATGCCATCCAAGAATTTCGTAGTATACGTCATGCCAAGAATCCAGAGAAACACGACAAGGCTTCCCAGCACTGGAAAACCGCCCAATTTCCATTGATCAAGGATGATCTCGCCGCCAAAGGGGTTGGTAATATAAGAAATATGAATCCCGCTGCCAACCACAGCGAGCGCCGCGGCCACTGGAAAAACTATTTGAACATAAGCCGGCAGATCGTATTTGTCATCAAGAATGCCCCCGACAATGAGAATAAGCGCGCCGATCAGCAGCGCGGCAATACGGGTCGCGGAAATCTCATCGGTAAGGCCGAGAAGCGCCAGGCACATCACGCCAAAAGCAAAGCTCAAGTACAGGGCAGAACCGCCAAGCTTCGGCCGCGGCTTGTCGTGGATCTTTCTGTCACTATCGGGAATATCCTGTATGCCTAGCTCAAACGCCACGCGTCTGACAAATTTGGTGATCAAAAATGAGATCAAAAAAAACGCCGCAAAAACCAGAACAAACAGCTTGGGGTCGCTGATCATCTATCTGCCTTTCTGAAACACCATAGCTGGTTCCTCGATGCTGGTTTTGCGGGCCTTGGGTGTAACCCAGAAGCCGAGATAATTGCCAAACATCATCCGGATTTGCGCGTCAATGGCCGGAGCTGATCCAAAGACTATCGAAACGATTGGAACAAACACCCACTGAAAAACCATGTTGATCGACCGCCATTTGGAAAAATGCTTCGGCCGCGGCGGAATCATGACCAGGTTAATGTAAACCGAAAAAATCAGAAACACTGTGGCAACCTGCATCATCAGCCGGGTTAAAAGCGGCAGGTTGAAGAGCAAAACATTCTCTGACAGCCTTTCCCCGCCAAGAATAAGCGGCAGCCAGCCGAGGATGGCGATCATGATTGATGCCGTGGCCCAGAAATAATATCCTTCTAGCATGCGTTCGACGTAGATGATTTTCTTCCACCACGGAATGAGGCGGTCCTTAACGGAGTTGGTAATAAGGTATGGGATGTTTTCAGAGTTGCCCCAAGCCCAGCGCCGTTTTTGTTTGTATTGCCCCACCAGCGTGCGGAAATATGTTTCGTCAAGCATCGCATCAAGGGAAACCGTGGTGAACAAAGGCTGTGTGCGATAATCGCCATGATAATGCAGCCAGCATCGCCAAAAAATCTGCGAATCGTCGGAAATCACGTCCACCGGCCAAAAATCCACCTCAACGAGTGCCTTGAGCGACATTGCGTGCGAAGAAAAGGTTACAAGGCGATCGGGGCGGCTGGCTTCCACCATCTGCCAGAAAGAGTTGGCTACAGCGACGATTCTGGTGATCGCTGGGGCGTCCCAAATATTATTGTTATAAACTGGCATTGGCTGGTAGCTGGTGCGATATGGTTTTTTTGCGGTCAAAAACGCATAGGTCAAATAGGAAAAATAATTTTTCGACACCACTGTGTCCGAATCAAAAGCGGAAACAACCACATTCTCCCGGGGAATACCAAGATCTTTAAGCATAGCCGTGGCCTTGCGCGCGGCGTGCGTCAGGTTCGCGCCTTTTGCTTTGATCTCGCCGGCGATTCCGTCCGGGTGCATAATCACCTCAAATCTGAAAAATTTTCCTTTGTAGCGTTCCTGTAGAATGCTGGCATTCAGGGTCGCTTGCTCGCGATCCCGCTCCTCCGTGGCTAGCACGAAAAAAATCTGATCAAGGGGAAAATCAGAATTTAAAATCGAACGGATGGAGCTATCAAGGACGGTCAGGCTTTCTTTGTAGGTCGGCAGCAGTACCAGGTGATAAATTTTCTTGAAATCCAGATTGCGGCTCGTGAAATCCGCGCCATCCAAACGAAACAGCTCGTGCTTGAGATCGCCTCTCACATTTTTTTTGGTCGCGCTGACTATTCCCTTTCGCAATTCGTTTTTGTAGCTTTCTATATTACCTAGCGCCTCTACTCTTTTTCTCCAATCATAACTGGCGTGCAGCTGCAGTTTGAAAAAGCTCGATAGCAAATGCATTGCGGTGTTGATAGCCTTGAGAACCCAGTACAGATCAAACAGGATGATATAAACCGCGACAACGAACGGCGTAAAATATGAAAAAACCGCGGCACCAACAAAAGTCAGCCAGGTCATCAGCGCTGGCAGGATTTCTAAAAATCGGTAAGTTCGGGTTTTTTGGAAGTTAGGCATTTAAAACGATGAGGGCTGTCGCGGCCACAATCAGCACTGCTTGCATGGCAAGCGCGCTAAAGCTTAAAAAATAGCTGAACAGTTTAGAGCGCGGGTAAAATTTTATGGCAAGAATCGAATTTATGACCAGAAGCACTATGCCAGTCAGCGGAATCTCATAGACCTGGCGGGTGCTGCCCAAAAAATCAATGCCGTAAACCACGTTAAAATGCAGCGGAATTTTTTCCGCTGACCAGCCGAACTTGCCACCAAGCAGCAGCCATAATATAATATTTAAAATGATTCCAAAAACAACCGAAACAAAAATCAAGCGATCCTTGAGCATCCATTTATTATAACATAAAAATGGGCAAATTTCTAAAGCAGAATTTTGTTCTTATTTTGATCCTCGCCGCAGCTCTCATCTTCCGTTTTGCGCTCATTACTGAACTTCCTGGCGGCCTGTTCCCGGACGAAGCCGCCAATGGCATTGATGTAAATTCGATCTTTGCCGGGGACTTGCGGCCTTTTTATGAACGCGGCAACGGACGTGAAGCTTTGTTCTTCTATTTTCTCGCGGGGGCTGTAGCCTTGTTTGGCCGAGGACCGTGGCAACACCATATCGTCTCAGCGGGTTTTGGTTTTTTTGAAGTCCTGGCGGCCTATTTTCTAACAAAAAGACTCTTCGGAAAAAATGTCGCTTACCTTGCGGCTTTTTTTATGGCAGTCTCAAGCTATGCCGTAACTCTATCGCGGACAGCTTTTCGGGCTAACCTTGTGCCGCTGTTTACCACGCTTACCCTGCTGTTAATTATCAAAATTTATCAGGACCGAGATGAAAGGGAGCGCTACAAAGCCGCGGCGCTTACCGGCATCTCTTTTGCTCTGGGGTTTTATACCTATATCTCTTACCGGATGATGATCCCTTTGCTTATCGCGTTCAAGGTCTCGCTGCTGCTGGCCTTCCGCGACCGCGTCCGTGAAATTTTCCATGAATATCTAAAACCGAAAATCATTGCCGCAGTAGCATTTCTTATTACTATTTTCCCGCTAGCTTATTATTTCATTACCCATCCCGGAAGCTTTATGGGGAGGGCCGGACACGTTTCGATTTTTTCCAAGGATCTCAACAACGGGGATGTTATCGGCACGTTCCTGGAAGTATTTCGCATGACCATGCTCGGGTTTTTCACAACTGGCGATGCTAACTGGCGCCACAATATATCAGAGTTTCCATTTCTGACCTCTGTCATCAGCCCTTTCTTTGCGATATCGCTGATAATATTTACTTTCGCTGGCATTAAATTTCTTTGGGACGCCATCCGCAAACAGTTCGACGAAAAAACATTTTACATGGCGCTTGTGGCCGCATGGTTTTGGGCAATGCTTGTCCCTGAGGTTACTACTGCCGAAGGCATTCCCCACGGCCTACGGCTCGTCGGCGTCATCCCGGCAATATTTATCATGCCGGCATGGTCAGTATATGGATTGTGGAGAATAATTACGACAAACGCATATCTGGCGCGTTTAAAAAATGTGAGCAACATGCTGGCGATCCTTTTCCTGTCATTTATTTTTATTTTCAATTTTTATCTTTATTTCGGCGTGGCCGGAAACGCGCCTGAATATTACTATGCTTTCCGCTCAGATCTCACCAATGTCAGCCGTTATTTAAACGACCGCAATCAAAAAAACAAAACATATCTGTCTTTGGACAAATTTTCCGTACAGACTGTCGAGTATTTCACGACCGAAACCAACCAGCCGTATACCCTGCTTGACCCAGCCAATACCTACCAGGCCAATCTCAAATCTGGCGATCAGGTTGTGTTCACCATGTCCACCATGTTTGATCGGATAAAATTTGTGCAGGCGCATCCGGACACCAGGGTGGTTCATACGGAACAAAATAAATTCGGCCAGTTTGTAATGGTTGTTTACGAAAAACCATGAGCCTCTTCATATACCCGATCTTAATCATTGCTGGTCTGCTGCGGTTTTACAACAACACAGCGCTTGCCCTGTGGCACGACGAAGCTTTTTCCGCGCTTTATATGCGCTATTCCTGGGATGAAATGATGTACCGCATTGGCCTTGATGTTCATCCCCCGCTCTACTACTGGATCCTCAGGCTGTGGACTGGTTTTGCCGGGGAGCACCTCATGTCTCTGCGCCTGCTGTCCATAATTTTTGGCGTTCTGACCGTTTGGGCAGCATACGCGTTTGTCAAAGTCGCCTGGGGCCGCCGTTTAGCGCTTCTAGCTGCCCTGGCAATCGCTCTCAATCCGTTTCAGATCCAATATGCCCTGGAGGCGCGAATGTACACGCTAGGGACGTTTTTGGCCCTCTGGTCAAGCTATTTTATGGCCAAGGCCCTGCAGAGCGAAGGTGTACGTAAAAAGTACTGGATTGGTTACAGTCTCACAGTCGCCGCCATGCTTTACACGCATTATTATCTGGTGTTTACTATCGCGGCTCAGGGATTGTTTATTTTGATGCATATCATCAAATACCGCAGTTACAAAAATATTCTGGCTGCCGCAGCTGTCTACGCAGGCGCTGCCATTCTCTATGTTCCGTGGCTGCCCACATTTATGCAGCAGGTGGCAAGAGTACAGGAATCGTACTGGATTCCGCCCATGAATGCCTGGTCGATTCCAGGCACGCTTTGGAAAATGATCTTTGGCGGGACAGGAGTTCGAAACAGTGTTCTGGTGATCGCAACCCTGGTAACATTGCTGATATTCTTTTACGTCATCAAAAAATCATCCAATTTTTACAAATGGTTTGTGGTCGCGAGCGTGCTCATGCCGGTCGCAGCCGCGGTTCTGCTGTCGCTTAAGACTGACATTTATCTTGATCGCTACTTTGTGTTTGCCTCGAGCTTCTTTTCCCTGCTCGTGATGCTCGCGCTGTGGCATATTGGCAAGCGTGCCATACAAATCCCCCTTGTTGTGATTTTCCTCGGGGCAATGACTTACGCTTTTTTTGGCAACTGGCAGGTCATGGATATCAAAGGCAAACCAGGCATGGCTGCCGCGTCTGAGGTCGTGAACATCGAAGCTGGCAGCAACGATAAAATCATTGTGGGCTCGAGCTTTATCTATTTTACTTTCAAATACTATAATGAAACCGGGATTGACCCGCAGCTCATCTCTGACCGCCGCCTCAGGGACATCCCGCATTTTTCCGGAACTGCGATCCTCACTGATGACGACCTCATTTTGGACCTGGATAAATTTAAAAAGGGCCAGACTGTCTGGCTTCTTTGGACCACTGGCTTCGGCGGGTCCAAACCCGGCCTTCCCAAAAATTGGCGTGAACAGAGCGAGCGCTCCTATGCTGACGCTCCTGGCTTTAAAGGCCACATCTACGTAACTCGATACACAGTCAATTGAAATTTTAAATTTATTTTCATTACGCATTTTCAAGCAATTGCTTGGTTTTACGTAATATCTTAATTACGAATGTTATTGAATCAGCGTTCCGGTAAAAGCTTGACCGTCTAGAAAACTCTGAAAGTTTTTAAGGTCGCGGCCATTCATGATCGCTGCGCACAATTTTAGTTTCGCGGCCATATCCGCGGCTGCCGAATCGAACGGCAGATTGCGCCCCGGTGTTTTTTTGGTGCCAAATTGTTTTTTTAGCTGCGCCCAAGACATGTGGGGGATCAGTTTTGCATTCTTAAATTTGCGCGGATCGCGGTCATAAACACCTGAAACGTTGGTGAGGTTGATGACGGTTTTAGCTTTAAATTTTTCTGCAAACTTTACAGCCGTGCTGTCAGATGTCCCTCCCGGTTTCAATCCACCGCGAGCGATTGCTATCGATTTTTTGATATCAGGTGTTTTCGAATTCAGCTCCACGATCCCTGGGTGAGCGTATTTGCCAAAAATCGCGCGCAGGAAATGGGAATGCAAAACATTCGCGGCAATGCCAATCCAATCAAGATCATCATTGCTTGCTTTACCAAGTTCCTCGGCGGCTTTCTGATACTGCCTGGCAGTTGCTCCGCCGCCAGGAATGACGACAAACTGCTTGCCTTTGGCAGATGTCATTAGCGCCAAGCAAAATTTCTTCAAAAAATTTTTATCGATGCCATCAGGAGCGATGAGCGAACCACCGACTGAGATTACATAAATGTTTTTCATATGCTGGGCTGGGTTGAAGTTGCGTATTCTGGCGCGCAAGGCGCATCCTTATAACAATAATACGCCATGTGAGGCAAGCGCAAGTCTATATAGGAAAGTCCGCCATGGGTCTCCGGCAATATCTCCCGGTTCAATAGGATCTTGAGGTTCTCGAGCTGTTCGACAGGATCGCGCTCGAGATCGAAAAGTACATTGAAACCGATTGTGGTTTTCACCAAAATATCCTGGCTTTTTCCGCCGGGAACGGAAAAATGTACTAGCCCGGCCTGATTGATATGAGTTTGCCAGGCATCCTTGGCTCTGCTTACAAATTCTAAAATCGGCTTTATACTTAGGCCTTCGCCTGCGGTCACGGGCGCGGCTGAGGTATCGATGATCAGAGCCTGGGAAAAGGTTTCCGGCGCATAGGAAGCAATTGCTTGAAAAACAACTCCGTCCTGATCCAATAGGTAAAAATCACTGCCGCTCTGCCAAACATATTTTGGAACACGCTCTTCGATGGCAACGGCGATCTGGTCCGGCCAGATTTTTTTTAAAGCGGAAATGCTTCTGACAGCGGGAAATTCCTGCTGGATTTCAAATAGCAATTTTTCTTCATCGAGAATGAGAATATGGTTTCGCGGAATCACGTAACCGAAACGCTCATTGCGCATTCGTGTAAGCACTGCGCTGATTTCTTCGGCGCTCGCTCCCGTACCGCTTACCGCGGCTTGCGTAACCAAAAACTTTTTGGAAATGGCTAAAAAATAAACAGCGGTCAAAAACAAGCCGAGAATAATAAAACTCCGCCAGCTAAAATAAAGGCCAGTCTTTCGCTCATAGCGCCTTGCCCTGGCCAATTTTTCCTGAAACTCTGGATTGCGAAAACGCGATTCTCTAACCATCTTTTTTCAAATTGAGCTTGGTAGATTTCGCCATTTTTAAGATGTCAGACTCAAAGGTAGTCTTGTAACGATTTTTTTCATCTTGCGCTTCCTTTGCGCTATCCAAGAGCGTTTGCAAAAGCTGGTCAAGCTCGACGCCGGTTTTTTGCCATAGGTGATGATAAAGCGTGCCGGGCAGCGGATTTATTTCGTTGGCAAAATACTGCCTGGTTTCTTTGTTGTAGAGAAAATCAAAACGCGCGATACCGCTGCAACCGAGAAGTTTGAAGATTTTCACTGACATTTCCTGGATTTCCTTGGTGGTTTTGTCATCAAGCCTGGCCGGAATCACTACGCTCTTCGAGGATTTGCCGGTCTGCGCTCCCCCATCGTTTAAATATTTGTCGTCATAAGACAAAAGCTCTTTTTCAAAAACTGATTCTTGCAAAAACGAGGCCTTGGGGTTCGCATGTCCCAAAACCGCGCACGTCACATCCACAAGCTTTTCCACGCCCTCTTCAACGAGGACTGTGTTTCCGTAATGCAAGGCAACCTCAACGCCAAACTCTAGTTCTTTTTGATTGTGGGCCTTAGTGATACCGATAGACGAACCAAGCAAGGGCGGCTTTACAAATAGTGGCCATTTTAGCTTGGAGATATTTTTAATTATTGCGTTCTTGTCCGTCAGCCAGTCTGCGAGCCTGAAAGAAACGAATTCCGTAGTCGGGATATTGTTCGCTTTATAAAACTGTTTAGTGAGAATTTTATCCATGGCAACCGCGCTGGCGGGCACTGGGCAACCAACGTATGGCACGTTGAACATTTCAAACAAGCCCTGGACAGCGCCGTCCTCGCCTTTGGCCCCGTGGAAAGCCGGGAACGCCAGATCAACGATGATTTCTTTTCCAGCCAGGCCTTTTTTGCGAAATACCAGCCTACCTTGTGATTTTTCGAGGTCAAGGTAATACTTTTCGAAACCAGCAAGGCTTTTATCTTCGGTAAAGGTCTTGAGATTTCCCAGATCATCGCCAATCCGCCACATGCCTTCTTTATCAAGATAAACTGGCACGACTTTCATGCCCATCTTCTTGAGGCCAGAAATGATGAGCTGTCCGGTGATTATTGAAATATCATGTTCTGGACTGCGGCTGCCGAAAAATACGCCGATGTTCGCCCCGATAGAAATTTTCAAGTTTGCCATGTTATTTAGATATAGTTGTCTGGCCAGTCATTTTGGAACAAAATCACGTCTCCTGATTTGAGAATGTTCGGTAGTGAAGCGTGCGCCTCCTGCGCGCTCTCAAACCATATGACTTTTTTCGGATCAAGCTTTTCGGCGATAAACGGCGTGACAGAATTCTTGATCAAAATCACAAGATCTGCGACTGGATTTAAACTCTCACCAATGCGGTTATGAACTGTTTTTATTCTTTCCCCTGCTTCGACGAGCCCAGGCGTAATGTAAATTTTCCGTCTGCCTTCAAATTTGCCCAAGACCTTTATAGCTTCCTTGACTCCGTCGGGATTGCCATTGTAACTGTCGTCGATAATAGTAATGCCATTGGGATTTTCAATCTTTTCGAGGCGGTGCGGAACCGGTTTGATTTTCGCTATTCCGCGCAGAATCTCCTGGTCATTCATGCCAAGCTTCTTTGCAATTATAACACAGGCATTTATCGTGCCCCAAATATATTCGCCAAGCAAAGGCACAGCCGGATAATCGAGCTGCCGCTCTGTGGCTTTATAAAAATCTACGCCGCGCGTCCCCAGATGGAATTTATAATTTTCGCGCACGAAAAAGTTGTCATTATTCAAAACAATCAAAGCGTCAGACTTGGCATTTTCGACGATTTCAAATTTCGCCTTGATCGTATTTTCAATGCTGCCGAATCTCTCTAAATGCGCTTCGTTGATGCCTGTCAGCACAGCAATGTCAGGGGTCGCGATTTCGCAAAGAGCTTTAATCTCGCCCCTGCGGTAGGCCCCCATTTCCACGATAAAAATCTCCTTATCCGCAGTTAAGTCCTTGAGAATAAGCCTGGAGATTCCAACTGGAGTATTTACGCTGTCAGGAGTTTTCAAAACCTTGTACTTCACTGACAGCACCGTGGCTAAAATTTCTTTCATGGTGGTTTTGCCGTAGCTGCCGGTAATGCCGATGATTTTCAAATCCTTTTGGACGCGAATCTTATTTTTGGCCCGCGCCGCTAAAAAACCTTTGACCGAATAATCTAGAGGAGAAAGCGCAACTACCGCGAGGCTCAAAAAAAGAAAATGAAAAAAACTCAGCAAAATGAACAGAAATAAAAATGCGATTGGAAAAAGTCCGAGATACACCTCGTGCGCTACCAGCGGTCTAGCGATCAAATACGAAGCTGCGAGTTGCAAAAATAAAGCCGTAGAAAAAATGAGAGCAAGTTTTGGAGTCCAGATTATTTTCTGACGGGCTTGCTCCGCGGAAAAAGGTTTTTTTACAATGACATGCCAAAACCGGCCGAGGCTATAATTATCAAGCTGCAGTAAATATATAAACCTTTTGACAGCTTTAAACATGTCAGGCTTTTAGAAAATCACGCACCGTTCCTACAAATTTATCGGGCTCATCAAGAAAACTAAAATGCCCCGCGTTATGGAAAATCACCAAATCCGAATGTGGGATATGTTCTTTTAGCCACATAGCTAACATAAGGGGGGTATCCTCGTCTCTGCCGCCCCACACAATCAAAGTTTCCTGCCTGACGTACCCCAGCAGAGCGGTGAGATCCTCATTGATAACATTAAGAAAGGTTTCACGAAGCTCGGGGGTGGCCAGGTAATCCTCGGCTCCCATGACGCGGTAAATAGGCAAGCGAAGCGTCCTTAGTCCAGGTATCATAAAAAATGGCTTAAGCATTTTAGCTACGATGCGCAGCACGGCATTCCTTTTTCCATGAAGCCTAAAACCAGCACTGTCAACCAAGATTAATTTTTCCACGATATCAGGTTCCAACGCAGACAACTTGATAACCACGCGGCCACCGAACGAATGTCCGACCACGACGATTTTTTTTAGTTCCATTTTTTTGATAAACCCTAGAACCACGGTTGCATAATCAACAAGGGTAAAGATATGTTTTGGCTTCTCGGATTTGCCAAAGCCAGGAAGATCCAGGGCAAATTGCCTGTAGCGGCGGCCGAGCCTGTCCATTACTGGCCGCCAAACCGCAGCCTCTGAACGCCAGCCGTGTAAAAAAACAACCGTTTGTGCGGCTGGATCAACGACCTCATTGCTTAAATAGTTCACTAGCTGGTTGGCGACCACGACCTGCTTTTCTGTCATCGAATCTCCTCTTTACCCATATATTTTTGCAAAATCTTTGGTAAACGGACTGATCCATCCTTTTGCTGATGATTTTCGACAATAGCCAAAGGAAACCTGCTGGTCACAATCGCAGTACCATTTAGAGTATGCACAAACTCGCTCGATCCGTCAGGATTTTTGTATTTGATATTCAGTCTTCTGGCTTGATAATCAGTACAGTTACTGGTGCTGGTAATCTCCCCATAATCATTTTTTATAACCATCCACGCTTCGATGTCGTATTTACGGTACGCGGGAGCCCCCAAATCTCCGCTAGCGATATCAATGACACGATAAGGTATTTTTAATCCATCACAAATTTCTTTTTCTATGGATAAAAGCTCTGCGTGCATATCCTCGCTGTCTTCTGGCTTGCAATAAACGAACATCTCCAGCTTTGTAAATTGATGGACGCGGTAAAGTCCTTTACTCTCTTTGCCGTAGGCGCCAGCCTCTGTCCGAAAACAGTGAGAGAGTGCGGCATATCGCTTCGCCCCCCTTGATAGATCCAAAACCTCATCAGCGTGATATCCACCCATTGTTATTTCCGCGGTACCTATCAAGCTGAGCTCTGTATTTTCTACAGAATAGACCTGGGTCTCGGGACCGCGCGGATTGAATCCAATTCCCTCCAAGATTTTATTTTTTGCAAGGTCTGGAGTCTCAACAAGCGTGTAGCCATGGCCTGAAAGCACATCAATCCCATAGCTGATCAATGACTGGTTCAAACGCACGAGATCTTTTTTGGCAAAATAAAATTTGCTTTCCGCGACCTTTGCGCCGCGTTCAAAATCAATCAGGTCAAGATTAGTGAGAAGCTGTTCATGATCCTTGGCTTTAAAATCAAATTTAGGTGGCCTGCCAGCAGTCTCGAGAATCTTGAAATCATTTTCGCCGCCAACAGGAGCGTCTGCGTGCGTAAGGTTTGGCACCTTCTGGAGAAGTTCCTTGAACTGGGTTTCAGTTTTTGCCAGCTCGCTTTCCGTTTTCTTGATGGTCTCACCGAGTTTTTTCAGTTTTTTTATTTCGTCGGGTACTGGTTTTACCTTGGAGGATTTTTTCAGTTCCGCGCGTTTCAAATCGATCTCGTGGATCTGTGCGCGCCGTTTCTCGTCCAATTCTAAAAGCCTTCCCAGATCAAGCTTCACACCTCGATCTTTGTTATTTTTTTCAATGAGCTTCTGATTTTCTCTGATAAATTTGATATCTAGCATTTTGTTACTCGTTATCTGTTATTCGTTACTAATTCAGATACGGCTCAAGTTTTAATAGTAATTCTTTGCAAGCTTGCCTGCGGTGATTGATTTCTTCGTGTTCTTCTCCAGATAAATCGATGTAAAATTTATTATACTGCGGGAGAAACAGCACGGAGCGGTAAGGAAACCCTTCAACCATCTTCGCACCGGGCTTCTCTGGAATGATTCCTTCAATCGCGTTTTCCACGAATATCGCTTCCCGTGCCGCAGGCAGATAGACGCACACTGTGAGAATTAGCTTGGCCCCGCGATTTTTCTCACCCTTCATCATTTCCATCAGCTTATTCACTCTGTCCTGGTCTGTGCCGTGCGGCCCCACCCAGCGCTTGCTTTCCAAGCCAGGCCAGCCATCGAGCGCTTCGGCCTCAAACCCTCCGTCATCAGCTAGCGTCGGGTATTCGGTTCTCTCCGCGTAAAATCTGGCTTTCAAAAGAGCGTTGTCCTTATACGTCTCTCCTATCTCCAGCGGTTCTTCCACAATCAGTCCTAAATCCTTAAGAGTGACAATCTCGAGGCGCATATCCTGCAAATATTTCGTGTAATCCGCAATCTTTCCGGGATTGGTGGTCCCTAGCAGCAGTTTCATTTACTTTCTTTCATCGGCGGGAAAATAACTGTCTCTCTGACTGATTTATCCATTAGTACCGCGAACAATCGCTCTGACATGCCAAAACCAGCAGCCGGTGGCATGCCAAATTCCAGGGCTTCTACAAAATCTTCGTCAAGCTGCTGCGCTTCCTTGTCGCCAGCCTCCCGAAGCTTCATTTGATCTTCAAAGCGGCCCCGCTGGTCAATCGGATCATTGAGTTCGGAAAATCCTTTTCCAAGCTCAGTGCCCCATGCCATAACCTGAACCCGCTCGACTCTATTGGGGTCTTTGGGAGTTCGTTTGGCAAGCGGCTCGATTTCCACAGGAGGGTCTAGAAGAAATCCCGGCTCAATCAATTTCGGTCTAACCGTCTTTTTGTAAATCAAATCAATGAGCCTACCCTTATCAGCAAATTTTTCGTACCTGATTTTGAGCTGTTCAGCTTTTGCTTTTAACTCTGCTACAGTGGTTTTCGAAAGATCTATCCCAGTATGCTCCTGGAAGAGATCGTAATAATCATATCGTTTCCATTTTTTGCCCCAGTCAATTTCCACGCTTTGATTCGTAACCTTAGTAGTGCCAAATAAATTCTTTACGATTTGCGGATAAAGCTCTCCAAGCATTCCCATCAAATCATTGTAATCTGCGTAAGCCCAGTAAAATTCCATCTGCGTATAATCCTGAAGATGCTCAGTCGAAATTCCTTCGTTGCGGAAGATACGGCCGATTTCAAAAACTTTTTCATAGCCGCCGACAAGCAGACGCTTCAGAGGAAGCTCCAGGGAAATGCGCAGATAAAAATCACGAGCAAGCGCGTTATGGTGCGTAATGAATGGCTCGGCTTCTGCGCCGCCTGGTACTGCTTCGAGCACTGGCGTTTCAACCTCCAAAAATCCGCGCTTAACCAAATACTCTCTTACTGTATTCCAAAACACAGATTTTTTTCTGAACATCTCTCTGACCTCTGGGTTAGCAAGCAAATCGAGGTAGCGCTTGCGCAGTCTGGTTTCCGTGTCTTTCAGGCCGTGAAACTGATCAGGCAGCGCTCTCAGGCTCTTGGTTAGCATTTTAAATTCGGAAAGCAGTAAAGTTTTTTCGCCGCGTTTGGTTTCGATCAATGATCCTGTAGCTGCAAAAAAATCACCCATGTCAAAATTGGCAAACAGCTCCAGCTTGTCTTTGCCTAAATCTTCCTCCCGCAGCATAAACTGCATGGAACCTGAACCGTCCTCAATATTGCCAAAAACCAAACCGCCATGAACGCGCAGCGCTTTTATTCGTCCCACAAGCGTAATCTTTTTCCTGCCTTTGGAGAGCTTGGCAAAATCTGCCAAAACTTCGGCCACGCTGTGGTCACGAGCAGCCTCGGCAGGGTAAGGATCAATGCCTGCTTTTTTCAGGGTCTCGAGTTTTTTGAGCCGGTCCTGATAGAGTTTCTCTTCTTTTTCCGTCATAAATGTAATTCAAATTATACCATAAACCACCAATAAACAATAAATTGCGCTGTTATTTGAGAAGCATTAAGAGTACTAAGTAAGGAGGAACTGTGAACATCACTGAACTGGCTCTAAGAGAAGTTGGACGTATTTTGGATGAATTTGAGAGATTGACTCCTGACACGAGAAAATCTGCTGCTGAAGATGCTCTCGAACAGGTCGCAGCGAATCTCCGTACGGCCCTCGACGCCGGACTCCCGCCTGCAGGTATTGCACCCTGCATCATCCGCATGAAAGAATTGGGGCTCGTCGAAGACTGGACCACGGGCGTACCGCCTGCGAGCGTCAAGCAGGAATAAAAGAGTCCGGGGAACCTACCCAAAAACCAAGAGCCAACAGCTTTCAGCTGTTGGCTCGATGTATTTCAAGTGATTTACGAAATTTCCAAAACTTCGTAAACTGATTTTCCGCCTGGAGTTTCGATCTCCACCTTATCCCCTTTTTTCAAACCAAGCAGCTTCTGGCCTACCACAGATTCATTGGAGATTCTACCGGCAGCAGGATTGGCTTCGTTGGAGCCGACGATCGTATAAGTTCTCTCACCGCCATTAACATTGACCTTTACTGTAGATCCGACTGCCACAATATTGCTGTGACCATTAGATTTTATGATCTCCGCGTTTTTGAGAATCTCCTCAAGCTCCTGAATACGTCCTTCGATGAATGATTGCTCTTCTTTGGCTTGCGCATAGTCAGCGTTTTCGGAAAGATCGCCGTGCGCGACTGCTTCCTGGATGCGCTCAATCACCTCTTTGCGTCGCTGACCCGTAAGAAGCTCCAACTCTTTCTTTAATTTCTCTAAACCCTCTGCAGTTAAAAGATGTTTCTTTGACATAATAAATTAGATTTTACTCACAGCAGCGCTTTGTGTCAATCCCCTTTACTGGAACAAATTTTCCACAGCGGAGACCACTGGCTTGGAAAATTTGGCAAACCATGTCTTGAGCACGCCCACAAACTCGCCAGCCTCAGGAAGCCGGATCACTAGCCCGGCAAAAAGATAGGCGACACCCCCGAGCAAAAGCGAACCTGCGGCCTGCAAAAGGATCCCGAGATAGGTCTGCATATTCACAAGAGGCGCGATCGCGTATAGCGCGCCATAAGAAATAGTACCCATTACCACTGACGCGATACAAATTTTTAAGACGCGTAAAAATAGAAAATCATCATTTAAATCGTTGCCGAGCCGGCGGCGAAGGATCAGAAACAGCACGATCATATCAAGAATGGCGGCAATGGAAAATGCCAAGGCCATAGAAGGAACTCCGAACCGACGAGTAAAAATAAAGGCCAGGATGATGTTGAATACAGCTGCCAGCGCTCCAGCCGCGACAGGAATGATGGTGTTTTGGAGTGCGTAAAAACTGCGAGCCAGCAGCGGGATAAGGGCCTGCGCAAACAATGAGATCGCAAAAAATCCGAGAGTATAAGCCGTAATTCTCGTGTCTTCAAAAGTAAATTTTGTTCCCTGAAGCGCACCGAAGATAAGCCGCACAATTTGCGCCCTTAAAATCAGCATAGACACTGACAGAGGAATAATCAAAAAAAGCAGTTGGACCATAGTCTTTGACAAAAATGTTCGAAAACCGCTGATGTCATTCTTGCTTGCATATTCGGACAGAACCGGAAACGCTGTTACGGCAAACGCTATGGCAAACACGCCCAAGGGAAGTGTCTCCAGGTCATAGGCGTAAGTAAATTGCGCGATGCTACCGACAGCCATGGTGCTACCGATGATGGAGGCGACGAGGAGACTTATTTGACCCAAATCAATTCCTAAAATCCGCGGCAAAAATAATTTGCCGATTTTTTTAACGCCTGCGTGTCCCAGATCCAAATGGCGCAGCGGAACCAGACCAAGACGAATGCTGGCCGGCAGCTGAATCAAAAAATGCAGCATGGCACCAGCGATGACTCCCCAAACTACTCCAATGAATCCGTGTCGCGGGTAAAGGTATATGATTCCGAGAATGATGGCCAGGTTATAAAAAATCGGCGAAACAGCGGCGATATAGAAACGTTTGAATGAATGCAAAATACTGGTGAGGATGCTGGATAGACTAAAAATCAAGGGAGAAAGCATGAGAATGCGAGTAATCGTAATTGTTTCTGCGCGCGCATCCGCGTCAAACCCGGGAGCAATAAGCCCGACGAGCACTGGCGCAAAGACGAAGCCCAGCAAAGCAAAACTGCTCATAACAAGCAGTGTCAGGTTGAATACGGTAGAAGCTAAAACAAATGCTTGCCGCCGATCCCGCCCGAGATAGGACACAAATACTGGAATGAACGCGACGGACAGGGTTCCGGCGATCAGGAGATTGAAAATAAAATCCGGCACACGAAATGCCGCAAAGAATATATCAGTCTCGCGCCCCGCGCCGAATCGGTTTGAAAGCACGATAAACTTTGCCAATCCCAGAATCTTGGTGAGAATGGTAAAAATGGCAATAAAAATTGTTGAACGCAATATCGAAGACATTTTACTCTCCGATTACCGCGTAGAGCCGGTCCTCGTCGACTGTTTCAGTTTTCCATTCCTCAGGATAAACAAACACAGGGTTTTCTATCCCTCGTACTTTCAAGGTAAATTGAAATTCTCTCGCGCCAGGCTGTTTCTGCAAAAGCTGCGAGTACCGCCGGTTTAGGATTGGAAGCTGGTATTTCAGCTCAACGGTTTTTGTCTGTCCTTGCTCCAGAATCAGCCAATCCATAAAAACCGTATAACCTGACTCGCGGCCAACATAAATCTTGGTATTCATGTCCTGCCTGATGCCAATGTCCCAAAAATTTAAATCTGTGTCAGTAGCGGCTCCAGCCCTAGAGGACGCGGGCATGGGGGCATGGTCAAAACCGGAAACACTGATGATTTTCGATCCTTCCGGTACGAACACTCTCATAAAATCAACATTGGTCGGGAAATATTTTTCATTCATGGCTTCGTGACTGCGCGTTATCCGGAGCGTAACAGTTTGTCTTCCCAAAGCATCGATTTCGACGGTCTTGTCCACGCTTTGCGCTATCCCCTGGTCAGTTTTGCCGCCGCCGACGTTGCTATGAACAATCGAAAGATAATCTCCTCCGGTTTTTTTTACGTTTCCAGCGGCATTAAAATCTAAAATCCGTTCCTGCAGCTTCGGGTCAAGCGAGAACAACATAAAATGCTTTTCCGCTACCGCCTTCCGAAAAATCTGCGCAAACTGTACGCGCTGTTCTTCGTTGAAATTCTGGAGCTTCGATAGAAGCTTGGGTGTGAAATCAGACAAAAACTTTTTGGGCTCGTTGAGCTGCCGATCATAATCAATCGAAGTTTTGTACTGGACCACGTCGCGAAAATTATCCGCAGTCAAAACCTCCCCATATTCGGGCATGGCCACAGGACCAGTGAGCTTGAGAACTTCTTCAAAAAAATCAGGAGTAAAAGAAATCACCCCTTCTGCCAGGACGCCGCTTTCCTTTTCCAAGAACTGCAGCATTTTGCGGCTTGAGGTGGGAAAATCCGCAAACCAGTTGCTATCGCGCATACCCCAAAAAGGAGTGACCAGCCGCTGCATGGGTCCTGGCGCGGCAATGGCTTCCTTGAGCTGACCGTCCAAGGCGTAAATAGATTCGATTTTATTTATCTTCAAGGTTCCATTGCCTAGTTCGAGCAATCCGTAGGTGCCGATGAAACCGCCAGTGGCGCGCGCCTCGTTGTTATTTTGAAAAACTAAAAGATAAGTTTTCTTTTCTCCACCAAGGAGGGTTAGAACAAAATCACTAAAACTAATCGCCTGATCAAGGCCGATCAAGCCATCTGACAAAAGCTGTCTTCCGTCTTTTGCTTTTTTCCGAATATCGCTGGGGAGGACATCTGCCGGGATTGAGGCAAGGATTTCATCGGCCGCGCGGATTTCATCACTGGCTGTCATCCAGACTTGGCGTGCCTGTTTAAGATTGACGTAAAAATCCTGAGAAGAAGAGTTGGCTCCGATATCCCATTTGAGGCTCAAACTGTCGGTGAAATTTGCCTGCTTCAGTCTCTCAAGCGCATTTAAAATGTATGTGGAGGCCGCAAACAGCTCATCCATTTCCTGACCAAGAGGTGAAACTTGGGCAGCTTTGACCAAGATTTCGCCGGAACTTTCAATGCTTTGCCTAGCGCGAAAAAACTGCTCGCGCGCTGCGGCTATATTTTGCTCTTCTAGAAACTCAAGACCGATTGTTGCTTCGCCTAAAACTTTTTTTGAAAAATGTATTCCAGAAGAAATCTCTGATATCCCTGCGAAAGCTCCGATACATAACGCGCTGCCAACAATGAAAATTGCCAAATTCTTAAGTCGCGTTAAAGGATACCCAAACCCGAACCGCGAAAAAAACAGACGCGAATTTGTCAGCATTGGCTGCTGCCGATTTTCCCGCTCTAGAATCTGAATTTTTAGCTCTTGGAGCTTTTTTTGGACGGTTTTCACAGTTTATAAATTATACCATTTATGCCCGTTGTCTCGAAATATTCAGCAAAACCCCAGTTGCCACAGACAATGCCAGCAGCGATGAACCGCCGTAGCTGATAAATGGCAAAGTGATGCCGGTTAGAGGCAAAAGGTTGGAAATCGCGCCCATATTAACCATTGCCTGAAAAACTATCCAGCCGGTTATTCCCACGGCAGCAAGCTGTCCGAACCGGTCTGGGGCAAGCTTCGCAATCCGCAGTCCCAATATTGCAAACGCCGTAAACAGCAGAACAATAACAAGGATCCGTACAAAACCCAGTTCTTCTGCCATAACAGCAAATATGGAGTCGCCGATCGATTCCGGCAAATAGTTGTGTTTTTGCCTTGACGCGCCAAAGCCATATCCCCATAGCCCTCCTGAACCAATCGCAATCAAAGCCTGAGTAATGTGGTACCCGATGCCCTGGGGATCAAGTTTGGGGTTCAAAAAAGCCGTTATGCGGGCTATACGGTATGGTGCGGTCTGCACAACAAACCACAAAGCAACACCCGCGGCTGCCGCGAGCCCGAACAAATATTTGTATTTTGTTCCGGCAACAAATAAAATCACGAATGTGATGATTGCGTAAACAATTGCTGTACCCAGGTCTGGCTGCAGAAGCAGCAATCCCACAAGGCCGGCGGCTACAGACAATGGAGGCAATATTCCAAACCAAAAATTGCTTTCCGCTCCCACCTTACGATCAAACCAGTAAGCAAGATAAAATACAAGAGACAGTTTCACAAATTCCGACGGTTGCAGCAAAAAAGCCCCGATTGAAAACCACGCTGTCGTTCCCCCGCTTTTAAACCCAAGGCCAGGGACCAAAACCAATCCAAGGACAAGGACTGATCCGATGAGGAGCAGACGGGCTTTCTTTTTCCAAAAATGATAATCAATCCTGCTAAAAATAAAGAGCGCCAGCAGCCCCACTGTTACGAACCCGATTTGTCGGAAAAAATAATAGTTATTGTGGCCAAACCGCTGAAAAGACAGCACGCTGGAAGCCGAGGACACGGCCGCTAGGCCAATCAGAAGCAGCAATAACACTACACCAAGCAAAGTTTGATCCGGTTTTTTCCAGTATTTGTCTGTAATTTTATTTCGCAAGTTTTGATACGAATTTACTAAAAAGCTCGCCCCGCTGTTTATAATTGTCAAACATGTCAAAGCTTGCCGAGGCTGGTGAAAGCAAAACCACATCTCCGGGATCTGCGGCTTCGTTGGCCTTGGCAATTATCTGTTCCATGTCATTGAGTCCAGTATCAAATATTTTTCCGGCAAAACCCGCGTCTCTGGCAAGCTTTGCGATCTTCGGCCCGGTCACGCCGATGGCGATAAGAGTCTTGACCTTTGATTCCGCGATTTTCTTGCCAAGCTCTGCATAGTCAGATTTTTTTTCTGATCCGCCAGCGATCAAAACTATAGGATCTGCAAAAGCTGTCAACGCGGCAACCGTGGTTTCGGGTGTGGTGGCAAAAGAATCATTGTAAAATTTTACCTTCCCAATTTCAGCAATAAATTCTAAACGATGTGGCAATCCCCGGAACTCGGAAATCGCTTTCTTGATTGTTGTACCATCAGTCACACCTGCGGCTGCGGCAGCCGCTATCGCCGCGGTGACGTTTTCTAGGTTAAACCTTCCCAGCAGGGCGACTTCTGCTGTTTTCGCCACAATTTCACCGTTCAAAAAAATTTTCCGATCTGTAGCGTAGCATCCGGGTTTTACTTCTTGCTTGATCGAATTCCAAACAATCCGCGCCTTTGTTTTACCGGCGAATGTCCGAGTGCTTTCTGAATCATAGCTCAATACCGCGAAATCTGACGCGGATTGGAATCTAACGATCGAGGTTTTTGCTTCAATATATTCAGCGAGGTCTTGATGGTGATCGAGATGTTCCGGAGTTATTTTCAATACAACAGCAATGTGGGGACTTTTATGGAGATCTTGGAGTTGAAAGCTGGAGAGTTCAAGAATGACAAAATCGTTTGGAGTCAGCTTATCAATAAACTCGAATGGATCTCGTCCGATATTTCCCGCAAGGTACACCTTGCGGCCATGAGCTTGTCGAAGGGCGGCCGCCTCCAGAATCTTAAAAATTAAGGTCGAAGTTGTGCCTTTGCCTTTTGTTCCGGTGACACCGATAATCGGCGCCTGGCACAAATCAAAAAAAAGCTTGGTCTGACTGTAGATCTTCGCCCCCCTCCGCTTCAGGGTTTGTATTGATTTCGAAAAAAAAGGCACACCTGGCGTCCGAAAAATAATATCAAAGCCCGACAAACGCTCTGCGAGCTCTGCATCTGTTTTCCAGCCGTCAATCACCTGAAAGCTGACCCCTTGTTTTTGCAGATATTTGGCCAGCGCCTCGTGATTTACACCCATGCCTAAAACAGCAACTTTGCCGGTTTTTAGATCGCCTAGTGTCATAAATCAAATTATACCCGCCGCGAGCCACCGAGCCAAGCTTCAAGCTTGCGATGGCGGGCGGGCCAACAAATGCTTCAGATAACGAGCGTTTTTGCTGGCAGCCGCTTTTGCGTCATTCAGTCTTTGTACTGCCATCCCGAAGTTCCTACCAGAAATTTATCCAGCACCTTCCAGAATACCCCGCAGCTTGCTGCGGGGATGAATGGCTCAATATAGCCTTCCTGCGGGGTGCAATACCCCGACAGGAAGGTGCTGGATTTATTTTTTTGATTTGGACCGCTTTTTGGGTTTATTACCATATTTTCCCTTCAATACCGTCCAATATCCGCGAAGGTCTCGTATCAAATCGTCTGTTTCGATCCGGTCCCTGTCGCGCAGCTTCTGATAAGCCGACGCCGCTCCGTCTCTGCCGCCAATCGCCGCGGCGATCGCGGAAAGAGATATTCCTACCTTTGCTCTAGTACTCAATGTCACGTTGTTTTTCTTAATGTTTAATTTTAATCTTGTGCCTGCGGTTGAAAATTTTTTTCAAAAAATTCGGCAAATGATTCTCTGCCCGAAAATCCGCCAAATCAGAAGCGATATGATCAGCTTCTCTGCGCGCTACTCTGGCAACATGCTTCAGATCCTTGACAACGGAAATAAAGTACACCAAAACTCCCACCGCAAGACCCGTCAGCACTATGACGGCAATAGAGGTTATGAAAAAGAACACTTCGGATTGCAGCACTTCATTCATAGATAAAGTGTGCCTGGATCAGATATTCAACGCATCTGACAGTATAACAAACAGTCCCGAATTGCCGGGACTGTTTTTGGCAAATTAGCACAAAATCAATTGAGCAAAAGCTGGCCTGCTGTAACCCTCTGGGCTGGCTCTCTAACAGCAAAACTTATCTTGCCATTTATAACAACATAGCTTATTCCGTCCGCCTGCTGATAAGGATTTTCATAGGTTGCTCGACTGCCCACCGTATGGGGATCAAAAACAACCACGTCAGCTACTAGGCCCGCGGCAAGCCTGCCTCGGTTTTTTAGTTTCATTTTTTCCGCTGGCCTGGAAGTAATTTTTTTGATGGCCTCCGGCCACGACATGAGATTTTTTTCCCTGATCAGTGACAAAAATCTCGGCATGGTTCCAAAACATCTGGGGTGCACTAGTCCGTGAGTTGGGGAAAATGAAAAATCATAACCAGCGCCGTCCGTGCCAATCACGCCAAGCGGATGCTTGAGAAGCGCGAGCATAACGCTTTCTGAAAGATTTCGGTCAAAAACGATCGCGTGCGTTGCTGTCGCTTCAAGAACATTAAGAAGCGCTTCTTGAGCCGTAACCTCTTGATTTGCGGCAATTTGCGAGAGGGTTCGGCCGGTCAGTCCTGGATTGGTTTCGGAAGTAGCTATAAAAACGCTACCCAAGTTTGTTTCCTGTCTTGAAAGATGGTCTATGATCTTTTTTCTTGATGACGGTTCCTTGATGTTTTGCAGTATCGATTTTTTGCCGCCTTCATAAGCCCATTTCGGCAGATATGTATAAAGCACTGTCCAGGAGGTGGTGTAGGGATAAACATCAAAAAAAACGCTGACACCGCGTTGGTAAGCCCGGTCAATCACTGACAGTGCCTCGTCCAAGTAACCGTAGTTTTGACTCCCCCGGATTTTGAAATGAGAAATTTTGAGATCGCACCCGGATTTCTCCGCGAGACCTATGACTTCTTCCAGCGCTTCCACCACATGGCCGCCTTCAGACCGCAAATGAACGCTGAGCATTTTTTCGTTGGACGCGACCATTTTGGCCACTGACAGCAGTTCCTCTTCCGACGAATTGGCCTCATGTGCGTAAACTAGGCCCAGAGAAACACCTTTCGCGCCGGCTTCAAAGCTATCCGCAATCTGTTTTTCGATTATTAATATTTCTTCCGGCGTCGCGGCCCTGATTTGATCAGAAAGCAAACCGCGCCGTACTGTGGCATGCCCCACGAGGCTTGTCACGTTTACACCCAGAGGATAATTCTTCAAGGTTCCAAGATATTCCTCGAAAGTCTGCCAGTTAACATTTGCTCCGGCAAGGCTCCGCCATTTTTGAATCGATTTCAGGGCTTCCGGGGTAGAAAGCGGCGCAAGGGAGGTGCCGCAATGGCCTACCAGAATCGTTGTTATGCCTTGCGTAACCAGACTTTCCATGGACGGGATCTCAAGCAAGGTCAGGTACGAATCAGAGTGATTCTGAATATCTATAAATCCAGGCGCGACAAACAGACCCGACGCGTCGATAATCTGTCCGGCGCTAGCTCCCCGAAGATTGCCAACAACGCGGATCAAATTTCCATTGATGCCAATGTCAGCCTTGTAAGCCTGGTTGCTTGCGCCATCGAGCACGGTTCCGTTTTTTATAAGTAAATCAAATGTCATAGAAATGCGATAACCATTCCGATTGTGGCCATAACCGCGGAAATAACCCAAAATCGCATAGTGACTTTGGTTTCCGGCCAGCCCAGGGCTTCAAAATGATGATGCAGCGGCGCTATCTTCAAAAATTTGCGCGATAGATACCTTTTTGAAAACCATTGCAAGAGGGTCGAAAAAGCCTCCACGACGAAAATAAAACCAATGATGGGCAGAAGCAATACAGTATTTGTTAAAAACGCGAGGACAGCCAGGGTCGCGCCGAGGGCAAAGGCTCCGGTATCCCCCATAAAAAAACGGGCCGGATAAATATTGAACCATAGAAACGCAAGCAAAGCGCCAACGATCGTTCCGGCGAAAGCCGCGATGCCGACCTGCCCTTGTACCAGCGCGATTCCCATGACGGCCGCAAAGCTGGCCGCAAGTGTCCCCCCCGCCAGACCGTCGAGTCCGTCCGTGATGTTTACGGCGTTAGTCAAAAAAACAACAGTAAGGATAAAAAGCGGAATATACAACCAACCAATATCGAGAGTTTCGGGAAGGCCAATGTTGGCCCCGCCCGGAATGCCAATCTCGGAAAACTCCAGCTTATAGTAAAACCACCATGCGCCGAGGCCCGCGATCAAAAACTGAAACAAAAATTTGAGTTTGGCGGAAAGGCCTTTCACAAAACCGCGTATATTCAGCATGTCGTCGATCATGCCCAAAATCCCAGCAGAAACAAGCGTGAATAGTGGCAGCCAGGTTTGCTCGCGAGATAGATTGAAAAATAAGGTTACGCCGGCCGCAGTCAGCCAGATAAGCAAACCGCCCATGGTCGGAGTGCCGCACTTCTTACCGTGCATCTCGCGAAAAATCTTGGCAGGCTGCCCATCCCAGGTCTGCTGCCTTATTTGCTTAACCAGCTTATGCTTATACAGGTAGTGTGTCAGAACTGGCGTCCACAATATAGCCAAAATAAACGACAATGCCGTTAGCTTGAAAATCTCCGCCAAATTTTGTCCCATCATCTCCATATGAAATTGTCCTCAATCCATTTCATTAACATTCTTGTTTCCATTTCCCTATCGTCGCTTCCCAGCATTATGGAATAATATCTGAGCGGAGACTCCGGATTACCGTTGTCAACTAAGGTGATCAGGCTACCTTTGGCTTCCACGGTGTATCCAGTTTTCAGTCCCACTACGTCATCTCGTTCCAGCAAGAGTTTATTAGTTGTGTACACGCGCTGTTTTCTTGAGGAAGAAAGCGACGCGATGTCAGCTGATTTTAGTTTTACGATATCAAGCAGCTCAGTATGTTTTATGAACTCTTCCGCAAGGAGTGACATGTCCGCGGCTGTGGAATAATGAGACGCACTGTCAAAACCCACCGGATTGGCAAAAGATGTGGAAACCATACCCAAGCCCCGGGCTTTATTGTTCATGGCTTTAACAAAATCCTCTTTGCTGCCAAAAGTGTGCCTAGCAAGCGCCAATGCCGCGTCATTGGCCGAAGGCACAAGCATGGCGGTTAACAGATCCTTGATTGCAACCCTGTCCCCGACCGCAAAATTTATTCGATACGGAGCCGTTTGCAGGTCAGAAGCTTTGATTTCCACCTCATCGTCGAGCGAGGCATTCTCTACGACAATCAGGGCCGTCATCAGCTTTGTCAGGCTCGCGATAGGCAGTTTTTCAGCCGAATTTTTTTCATACACAGCAACGCCTGATTCAATATCTTTGATAAGCACCGCTTTTGCGGAAACACCGGGAGCTTTAGCCGGCTTGGCATTCACCGGAATCGAGATAACCCGTGTATCAGGAACTACTGGAAAATCGGCAAATTTTTCAGTTCCACTAACAATTTGTCCAGCCACCTTTCCTTCCGGGATCTCGGGCGAAGGATTAAAAACCGCAAACGCGGCAATCATCAGCAAAATTAAAAAGTAATTTTTTGTTTCCTTCACGAAAATCTGCTTAATCTGCCTTAAGAATACCTGTTTATGGCGAAATTGACAAATCAAAAAAAAAGTGCGACGATGCATAATGGATTTGATGATTAAAGCACCGCGAAAACGGTACGGAAGATCATAGAAGATCACAAGCGAGTAGCTGGCGTTAAGCGAGGTAACGGGTCGAATGGAGACAACACTGAACAAAAACAACTTTTCTCAAGAGGTTCTGAACTCGCCCACCCCGGTATTGGTGGATTTTTGGGCTGAATGGTGCGTTCCGTGCAAACTCATAGCTCCGGCGCTCGCCGAAATTTCAGAGGAGTACAAAGATAAAATCAAAATCGCGAAGCTAAACGTTGATGATTTCCCTGAGATCGCCATGCAATACCATGTCCGTGGCATTCCCAATATGAAAATTTTTAAAAACGGCCAGATTGCGGATGAAATTGTAGGCGCTGTTCCCAAAGCCGAAATCGTCAAACGCCTCCAGAAACAAATATGAATTTAATAGTTCCAAAAACGAGTAGCGCGGGAGCGGCAGCGACGAGCACGCGTTTTTGGAAAGAGGAGCAATATGGATATCGGAGCAGCCACTATAAGTGGATGCGCAGGTAATCCCGGTTGCGACGATGAAGCTTCAAGAAATTTCTTACAACGGCTACCGCTGGATAAATATCACTGACCCAGACCAGGAAATGGTCCAGTATTTAGGTGAAAATTTTAAATATCACCCCTTGGACCTGGAGGATGTTTTGTCTAAGGTTAGTTACCCCAAGATCGACGCTTACCAAAACTACCTTTTCATTATTTTGCAGTTTCCCGTTTATGAAACCGCCAGGCGAATTTACAAACGCTCGGAACTCAATATCTTTTTTGGCCACGACTATCTCATCACCATCAACGGCGGCCAGTTGACCGCGCTGCAGAATTTTTTTGAAACCTGCCGTATTGACGAAGTGGCCAGACAAAAATTTATGCGCGGGGGAGTGGGAATGCTTCTTTGGGAAATACTCGATTCTCATATGGATTATGTGTTCCCGATTATCAACCAAAAAAACGATCTCATTTTTCAACTGGAAGAGGAGATTTTTGAAAACCCTGAGCTGAAGGACATGATTCAAGAGATTATGATCCTTAAACGAAACATAATCAATTTGCGGCGCATTTTGTCGCCGCAGCGACAAGTGTTCGTGGATCTTGGCGGTAAGCATCAAAAATTCGTGCCTGAAGAACTACGCATTTATTTTGACGACCTCGTCGACAAACAGGATAAAATAGTATCCCAGCTCGATACGGCAAAATCGTACGTTGACGTACTCGAGGACGCCAACGAATCCTTGATCACGAGGAGCACAAACCGCTTGTTAAAGCTCCTTGCGGTATTTTCCGTGATCCCTTTCCCCTTGCAGCTGCTCTTGAACTATTACGGCATGAACATTCCCCTGCCATGGCAGAACGACCCTCATATCCTCGGATACATAAACGGCGCATTATTTATAATGGCAGTTTTAATGATAGCCTTTATTTACAAAAAACGCTGGTTGTCGTAGACAGACTCCAGCGCAGCGACAGACTATCGTAGTTTTGTTTTGCGGATGATTTCAAACGCGTCTTCCGGAGAATCGACAACGCGAAACAGTTTCAGTTCATCCGAATCTATTGTGCCGTGCATGCCAGCGGCATTATTTTTTAGCCAGCTTTCAAGCGGACCCCAGAAATCAGCTCCCACAAGGATGATCGGAATCCGAGGATTGATTTTGTGCGTCTGCCTGAGCGTCAATAGTTCAAAAACCTCGTCAAGCGTCCCAAATCCACCTGGAAAAAAAACAAACGCGGAAGCAGAAAACGCGAGCATAACTTTTCTCGTAAAAAAATAGTTAAAAGCGATAGATTTTCTCACAAATGAGTTAACCCGCTGCTCAAACGGCAGCTGGATATTCAGGCCCACGGATTCGCCTTTGCCCTCGAGCGCGCCTTTGTTGGCCGCCTCCATGATGCCTGGACCGCCGCCGGTAATAACCGCGAAGCCAGCTTTCGCGCACATCCGCGCCAATTTTTGCGCGCTCCGATAATGATCATCTTGGTCACCGGACCTTGCGGAACCGAAAAAAGTAACACTCTTGGAAAATTTTGTTATGAAATTAAAGCCGTCCACAAATTCCGCCATAATGCGAAAAATGCGCCACGATGGATTGTGCTGATAGTCAAATGGTTCCGCGCTATAATCCCAGTCAGTGCCCGAACCCTGGCCGTAGGCCGGAATCCTTCCATGTATTGTTTCTTTTTGTGTTTGTTTCGACATACTTTATTTCTTTCATAATATCAGGCTTTGCCCGGCACCACAAGAAGCCAGTGGTGCTGGGTTTACAGAATCGTCAAAATAGTTTATGATTGTTGTCCGACGTTTCCAGGTTTGTTTCCTCCTGTTTTTATCTGGCAGCGTCGAGATTAATCCAAGATGGAGGAAAAGTTTCTATGATAGAAACAACAGCAGTAATCTGGATCTAGTCCAGATTACAACAATCCCCGGTGAGCCTAGCGGCAAACCGGGGATTTTCTTTTAATTTTTCGCTATTGGCTGAAAGCATTTCTGGCGAGCTTCTTCTTTCACCATGTAATACCGGGTGACATCTATCACCGCACGAGCTTGATCCGGATGGCCTATGAGGTCGACCATCAGCGCATCCGCGAATCTGCTTTGTTGACAAGGATCCCTTGTTTGCAAAAACCGCGACCAGGCTATTTAGTCAAGTATTGCAGCAGCTCCTCCGCGGTCATAGTATTCAAAATATCTTTTTTCGTAGCCCAGCCGCGGCGCGCTTGCGCAATCCCGTATTGGATAAACTCCAAATGTTTTGGAGCGTGCGCGTCAGTATTGATAACCAGCTTTACGCCAGCCTCTACTGTCTGCCTGATCATTTTGTCATGAAGATCGAGGCGGTCCGGATAAGAGTTGATCTCGAGAGCGGCCCGGTATTTCTTCGCAGCTTTTAACACTTCCTCAAAATCAAAATCAATCGGATCGCGGCGCTGGATAATACGAGTTGTAGGGTGGAAAAAAATATCCACGTTGGGATTGGAAAGCGCGCGGATAATCCGCTTTGTCTGGTCTTCTCTGGAGAGCTTGAAATGCGAATGAATGGATGCGCCAACTACGTCGAGCTTTGCAAGCGTACTGTCCGCGATGTCAAGCGTTCCGTCTTTGAGAATGTTTACTTCTGCCCCCTTCAAAATTCGAATCTTACCCCTCAGCTTTTTATTTACTCTCTCGATTTCTTTTCCCTGCTGGAGGATCTTTTTCTCATCTAGACCACCGGTCATGTAAAGAGTCTTGGTGTGGTCAGTTATGGCAATATACTCTCTGCCCAGCGCCATAGCGGCCATGGCCATGTCTTCAATGCTTGCCTTGCCGTCTGTCCAACTAGTCTGAACCTGCAAATCACCCCTCACTTCATCATATTCTATTAGTTTAGGTAAACCACCTGGTTTGCCCTGAGCTTGCCGAAGGGCGGCCTCTATCTCTCCGGAGTCGGTGCGTATTTCTGGCGGAGGAACCTGTTTTAAGCCGAGTTTTTTGTAAACCTCTTCTTCTGATATGCCAGCAATGAGTTTCTTTCCTTTGTAGAGCCCTGTTCCGGATAGCTTCCAACCTTTATCAATCGCAATTTTGCGCATTTTGATATTGTGCGCAAGGTCTCCAGTGAAATAAATCATGGCTGCGCCCCAGGACTTTGGCGGTACTACCAGGAGATCAACCTGAATGCCATTGTTCAGCCTGATCGCGGATTTGGTTACCCCGTGCGCCACGACCTGTCCTGCTTCCGGCAGGTTTACGAAATAGTCCATGGCTTGTTTCGGGTTTTTGGCGATAGCAAGGACGTCAATATCACCCACTGTTTCCTGCTTCCGGCGGTACGATCCGCCAACGATTAATTTTTCAAACTGACCAGAACTTTCCAGTTTGACTCTAAGCCTTTCTATAATCGGATATATGTAGCCGAGCAAATAGCGCTGCGTAGCGGTACCTTTTGACTCTAGAGCTTTGACAATATTTTCTTCTGTCTTTTTTCCAAAGCCTTTGATCTTTTGCAAGCGATGACTCGCGACTGCTCTTTTCAGATCTTTGAGATTTTTGATTTTCAACTTTTTATAGAGCTCGCCTGCGGTCTTTGCTCCGAGACCTGAGATTGAGGTCAGCTCCGCGAGGTTGACTGGCATCTGTTTTTTGAGGCTGTCATATTTCTTGAGACGACCGCTCTTCAAAAGCTCTTCAATATGCTCAGCGATTCCCTGCCCTATCCCAGGAATGGTTCGCAGTCCTTTAAAACCGGCTTCTTTGTAAATCTGCCCTGCTTGCTCATCGAGCGCGTCAAGCGAATCTGCCGCGCGCTCGTACGCCCTGGGTTTAAATGGCTCGTTTTTCATTTCGTAGTAGCCGCCAATCTCGCGCAGAATTTTCGCCATTTCGGAATTTTTTATACTCATAGTTTTGGCCATCCGATTATGTTGTATTTAAAATACGCCCAATCCACTGCCCCTCGGACATGCAGCAGATATTCCTGGGTGATTTTTGGCACCGCTAAAATCAAAATACTCTGCGCCAGACGCTTTGTAGTACCAAATCGAAACCCTGGATAATACTGCAATTTATAAGCAACAAACAAAAAGAAAAACTCAAAAATATTAGGAAACAAGACGAGTAGCCAGCGCGCTTGCGAGAGTTCAAACAAAATCACGCCTATGAAGCGCCACACAAACAAAAAAACCGCTGCCCTGCGCGCCAGCATTTCCTGCCAGCCATAGGTTTTGTAAAGAGCGATTGACGACATGTACAAATCCAAAATCTTGTCCCGCAGCTGATATACCTCAATGTTTATGGCAGAACTATGGTTGAATATTGCTCCCAGACCGCGCAAAAACTCCATCTCGAAACCATCAACCACGACCGCGGCCATCATACCCCAAAACGGCCGCCTCACGATATAAAGCGGGACTAGCAATCTGATAAGAGCAACAATTATTTCCGGCATAGTTTGATTATACAACAAATTAGGACCAACCTTGGGGTGGTTGGTCCTAATTAAATTGCTACCGGATATGGCGCTTTGTATTTCTCTCCTTCTGGAATCTCGCCGACATGGTCGGACGATACGTACTCCTGAATGAATTTTCGCTGATCCGCGAAAGGCAACGTCTGACACTTGGCGATGGCTTTTCGAAATTTGATTTCAGCCATCGGATAAGTGTTTCGGTTGAGGTCGATCGCACCGGCGTTGCGCGCTTTTTTTCCTAGATCGTACAGGAGAGCGTTTTGCTTGCCATCTTGAAACGGCGAAATGACTCCTACATGAACGCCTTGATCTGTCGCTAACCGCACCGCATCGATCCACGAACCGACATCCTTGTCGATCCACTTTCTGCCGGAAATGTTTCCCTGTCCCTTCCCGATCAGAATGACCCCTTTCGGTTTAGGTTTGCCCTGAACCAGATTCGTGAGCGCCCAGGGCGGAGTGTTGGCTGAAACCTTCAACGTCATGACGTCCGACTCGTATACGCAGTCAATCGTCATTGTCTCCAGCGTTGCTGTATCAACTTTGAGCCTCGGGTTTCCCATTAGATCGACGCCTGAACCCACGTCAGCAATCTTCGGCATTCCCGGTGTATCAAACATATTGTACCCAGAGTTAACTTTGCAAATCCTTCGCCCGTCCCAGACCTTGTGATCGCAAGCATTGTACACGCCGACGAAACCTCTAGTCACAAAATCGACGATGGCAACGAGCGCACTCTCGAGATTTGTGATCGCATCCGTTCCCGGTTTCACTATCGGGTCTTTTGAAGCCTCGAAGAATACCGGTCCCGGCAGACTGTTCTGAAAAGTCATTTCCACGTCCGCGCAGGCCTCCTCAAGAGCATCGCTGCCGTAGATAACCATAACGGCGTGCGAACCATCCTTGAATGCCTGCGCAATCATTTTGCATAACTCAACGACATCACGGTGCTGATAGTCGTTCGAGTCACGAAGACCAAACTCTTCGAGAGTGATTTTGAGATTCACTCCCTGCGGTCTTCTGATGTACCTGAACAGCTCCTTGCCCGTTTTTGCGGGGCGAAGCGGGCTTTCAGGATCATTCGGATCTTGCGGAACCATACCTAGCGTTCCGCCGGTGTTGATGACATACAAACGGATAATATCCGTGTCCATCAGCCCTCCTTTCATTTTGTTAGAACAATAATTCTACTAAATTGAGTCGGCCAAGTCAAATTGGTTTTTTGTACAAAAAACCAAAAAGAAGCTTTTTATAGCTTCTTTTTTATTCCTATACACGCCGACGAAACCAAAATTATAGAATAGACTGATAATACAGAAACGGGGAGTCTAGGTCTCTAGACACCCCCGTTTTTTATTTGCTTTAAATCAAGCGGGGTTACGCTGAAATAAATCCAGCACCTTCCTGTCGGGGTATTGCACCCCGCAGGAAGGCTATATTGAGCCATTCATCCCCGCAGCAAGCTGCGGGGTATTCTGGAAGGTGCTGGATAAAAAGGTTTAAGAAATCGAAATGTGCAATTCTGCATCGAGGGCGGTCGCCACTCTTTGCAAAAATTTAACGGACGGATTGAAACTTCCACGTTCTACCGCGTCCTGGTCTTTAAAATTATGCAAAAACTGCTCCTCGTCAACACCAGTCAAATAAGATTGCAAAATTTCAACTGATTCAAAGATATGTTGGAGCAGTATTTGCGGGTCTTTGCTCATAGGATACGAACTTGTTCTTTGAGGATATTGTCGCGCAGTAGGTGGTGTATCGAGCGGTAAGTAATCAAATCCACCTTTTTACGCAATTTTGATTTTAGCTTTTCTTCCAAATCTATGAGGTCAAACATATCTTTATCTCTAGGAAATTCGATTAAAATATCCACATCACTATCTGGTCTAGCCTCACCTCTCACCACAGAGCCAAATAGGGACGACTTTAAAACTCCGGCTTCTTTAAGAATCGGGACTATTTGGTCTTTAATTTTCTCAATTTCTTCGGGCATGACTGTATTATAGCACAAAACACCTCAACCGGCGGTTGAGGTGTTTTAAAAATCTGATTATCTTTTTTGCCACTGTGGACGTCTGCGCGCTCTCTTCAATCCTGGTTTTTTTCTTTCTTTTTTACGCGCGTCGCGAGAAAGAAATCCGCTCTTCTTGAGAACGCCGCGGTAGTTAGGATCAATCAAAAGCAAGGCTCTGGCTATTCCCAAAGATGATGCTTTGGCCTGTGCGCCAACGCCGCCGCCCGCTGTCGTAATCACCGCGTTGATTTTCTTCTCAAGACCCAAGACAAGCAGCGGGTCCTGTGCCATCTTTTGCAAACCAAAAGTCGGGAAATAGGCTTCAAACGGTCTTTCATTCACAGTGATCTCTCCTGTCCCAGAGGCCCAGACCTTCACTCTGGCTTGTGCGGTTTTTCTGCGTCCAACAGCGAAGAAATATTTATCCTTATGTTTTTTTGGTACGGCCACTTTCTTTGCAGCAGCGGTTGTGGTTTTTTTCTCCATAGTTCTTAAGCTAATTTCTTGTCAATTTTAAAACTGTGCGAAGCACCTTTCACGAGCTTCATGCGCTTGAGCCTGCCGGCGCGCAACCGATTGGTCGGCAGCATGCCGCGAACAGCGCGATAAACAACCTTTTCCGGGCTATTTGCCATCACATCCTTTAAAAGGCGGCGCTTCAATCCACCGGGATAGCCCGAATAGTGAAAATATTCTTTCTGCAGAGGTTTTCTTCCAGTCAGCTTCACCTTTTCAATGTTAGTGATAACCACGAAATCACCCGTCCCAAGATGGGGTGTGTAGTTAGCTTTGTGTTTGCCTGCCAGGACGCGCGCCACAGCCGTAGCGAGCCTGCCCAGGCTATGCTTTGAAGCATCAACCTCGTACCATTCGCGCTTCAATTCCTGAACTTTTGGTAGTGTGGTTGTCATATTATTTAACAAACTCCAATAGAACTTTATCAGTGCCGTCCTTGTATTTCCCGGCGTGAAGAATGCGAGTGTAGCCGCCTGGACGGCTCTGAAAGCGCGGCGCGAAAACTTCTATAACTTTCTTTACCGCGTTCTCTGGCAAATCCTTTCTCAAGAGTCGAATGGCAGTCAATCCGCCTTTCTTTCCTTTCGTAACCATTTTTTCCACGGCTGTTTTGGTAATCTTGGCGCGAGATTTGGTAGTCTCTATTCGATCATGCAAAATAACCGAGGTTGCGAGCGCTCGTAGTTCTTTGCGGCGGCGGTCCTTATCGCCTCTGAGATGTCGCTTCTTACGATGGCGCATTATTTTCCAATAGCTTTAAGAATTTCATCTATAGATTTCTCACCCAAACCTTCAAGGCGCGATAATCCCTCTCTATCCATGCCTTGCAACTGCTCAACATTGTGGATGTTGTTGCGCAGCAAAGCATTCTGAGCGCGGTTGGAAAGGCCGAGGCTTTCAAGACCTGCAGCTTCTGCTACTGGCGCTTCATCAGCCGGAACACTTTCGGTTTGCTCTACTGGGGCTTCGGTGGCTGCCTTGATCTCCGGAGCTTCTGAGGTCTTAAGCAGCGCAAAATGATCGACAAGGATTTGCGCGGCAATATCCATGGCCTCGCGGCCCGTGATCGTGCCGTCGGTTTCCATGGTAATGGTCAGCTTGTCATAGTTAGTGATCTGTCCGACACGGACATTTTGGACTTCAAAATTTACGTTGCGGACCGGGGTAAAAATCGCATCAACAGCAATCATGCCGATCTCCCTTTTTTCAGCTTCACGCATTTCGACGGGAACATAGCCAAGACCTTTTTCTACAATGAGTTCCATTTCCATATCAGCATTCTTGTTATCAAGTGTGGCGATGACGAGATCAGGGTTGATGATCTCGACCCGGCTATCCGCTTTGATATGGCCGGCTTTGATTTCTTTCTGACCCTTGGCCTTGAGCTCGAGTCTTACCGGTTCATCCGCGTTAATGCGCAATCTGAGCTGCTTGAGATTCAAAATGATGTCCACTACATCTTCGGTGACATTATTGATCGTGGAGAATTCATGGTCAACACCTTTGATTTTGACAAATGTCACGGCAGCACCGGGTAAACTCGAGAGCAAAACGCGTCTGAGAGCATTGCCTGCGGTTACGCCATAGCCAGGATAAAGCGGTTCAATGACCACGACAGATTTCGCGCCTTCGTCTTTGGCCCAGTAAACTTTATTTGGTAATGGAATGTTGCCTTTTAGCATATAGGTTAGGTGTTTAGATTATGGTTAAGGGTGTTATCGATTATAATGTTCTACGATCAGATCCATTTGAATGGTTGAACCAATCAATGTCGGGGTCGGTTTTGACAAAACGCGGCCTTTGAGGTTTTTCGCATCAAGTTCCAGCCATTCCTGAGTCTTGTGCTCTTTGAGCAAGCTCTGAAGTTTCTCCACATATTTTGAAGTGCGCTTGTTCGGGTTTATTTCGATTACCGCGCCAGTCGAAACCTGGAACGACGGAATGTTGACCTTTTTACCGTCCACTGTGATAAAACCGTGTCCGACAATCTGTCGTCCCTGCGCTCTGGAAGCAGCAAATCCCAAGCGATAAACAATATTGTCGAGACGCGATTCCAAAAACTGCAGAAGCATGTCGCCGGTCATGGCTTTTTTTCGCATCGCGGCTTTGACGTAATTGGAAAATTGCCTTTCGGTTACATCATAAATCCACTTTGCTTTCTGCTTTTCCTTATGGTGAATAGCAAATTCAGAAAGACGGGCTCGGTTCTGGCCATGCATACCCGGCGCATAGTTGCGCTTTACCAGGTATTTGGCATCTTTGTCCCGAAGCGGCTCTCCGATTCGTCTGGCTTTTCTGGTTTTTGGCCCTGTGGTACGCATGTTTAGACTCTCCTGACTTTCTTCGGTCTCACACCGCCGTGTCTGATTGGGGTAGTGTCTTTAATAGCTAAAACATTGATGTTCGTATTCTGAAGGGCGCGAACCGCGGCTTCTCTGCCTGAACCAATTCCGCGCACAAAGACCTCAACCTCAGTGAGACCCACGTTCTTTAGTTTTTCCATAGTTTCTTCCATGGTGCGCTGCGCTGCGTAAGGAGTTGATTTTTTGCTGCCCTTAAAACCAGTGAGGCCCGCTGTTCCCCAGCCAATGACCTGACCTTTTTCATCAGTCACAGTAATGATGGTGTTGTTGTAGGTAGACTGAATGTAAATATTGCCACGCGGCACCTTGCGCTTGGATTTTTTGCCTTTGCTTGTTCCGGCTTTCTCTGCCGCACCGCCTTCGATTGTTTTAACTTTCTGCTCACCCATATTTATGTCTTCTCCGATGAGGATTTACGTCCGCTGCCTGCGGTTTTACGCACATTGCCTCTTACTGTTCGGGAATTGGTTTTGGTACGCTGACCCCGGACTGGCAAGCCACGGATATGTCTGATACCGCGGTAAGCGCCAATCTCTTTAAGCCTCTTAATATTCTGCGAAACTTCCTGCCTGAGCGCTCCTTCTACTTTGAAATTGCTTTCGATAAATTCTTTGAGCTTGGAGACTTCGTTTTCGGTCAGCTCTGAAGTTCGCTTGTCAGGACTGATTTTGACTGCTTCCAGAATCTTTTTGGCGCGCGAAAAACCAACCCCGTATAAAATGGGCAGGGCTGCTTCTATTCTTTTTTGCGCCGGGAGCGTTACTCCCGCGATTCTAACGAGGGCCATAGATTATCCTTGTCTCTGCTTATGTTTTGGGTTCTCGCAAATTACAAAAATTCGGCCTTTGCGCCTGATGATCTTGCACTTCTTGCAGATTTTCTTTGCCGATGCACGGACCTTCATTTTCTAATATTTATTAACAGTATTTCTTAAAGTCTTCGCGTTATGCGGCCCCTTGTCAGATCATAGGGCGTCAGTTCTACTCTCACACGGTCTCCTGGCAGGACCCTGATTCTGTTAATCCGGAGTTTTCCAGAGATGTGAGCCAGGATTTCCTGTTTGGAATCAGGCTTACCAGTGTCAATCTGTACGCGAAAAACAGCATTGGGTAAAGCTTCCACAACTTTGCCCTCAAGTTCTATAATGTCCTTATTCGTCCTGGATCCGTTCTCCCCAGAGTCTTGAGAAACCGCTTTATTTAGCAATTTTTAACCTATTTAGTGCTGGTAACAGAAATAATACCAGAGTTTACCCCGCGGTGTCAATTCTGATCTTGCCGCGCAAGGAAGGCGCGTTTTTTACCCAAAATGGCGAAAATTGCACCTCTAGTGACTCGATTTCTGGCTTGGATAGAAAAATTTCCCTTATTTCTTCAGCGCTCTTACCCCTGACCTTTTCCAAAAGCCCAGCTTTGTCGAGCTCGTAAACGATATCACCCTCGAAATGAACCTGAAGCGCGGCCTGCCCCTGATCAAGATTCACCGCATTCATTTTCACATCAAAATTTGCGGTGTCATCTGATAATATTTTTTCCGGCGGCAATAGCCGTTTGATTCTTAAAAAAATTATCTCTCTGATTTCATCTTCATCGTATGTCAGCGCTTTGATCTTCACGCGCGCATTCACGCTGAACTGTTGCGCCTCCGCGCCGGCAGCCGGATCTGCTTTTTGATCCAAAACCTGCACGGTCACCGCGTTATCCAAAATCTTTGCGCCGGGATTGGCTGCGGCAAGATCAGCTCTGGCCCTATCAAGCAACTCCCGCGACAATGCCTGATAGCCGCTTTCAATATCCCCGGCCGTAACTATTTTCACCTGCTTGGTGGTTCCTCCACTGATACCTTCACTCACTGTTGCGTACAAAGTTTGCGGCTGTGCACCGAACGCTTCGTTTTTTATCTCGATTCGCGCGTTTGCTGGCAGATTGTATTCGTCGCCAGGACCAGCGCCAACAACGGGCACTGGCGGAATGAGGCTGGTTTCGTCAATCTCATCTTCTCCTGGCTGACCAATACGCGCTGTAGGACGGATACCACCGACGTCTTGAGTAAAATAATATTTTCGTCCGTTGGCTGTGAGTTCAGTCGTGTCTTTTTTTAGGATCAGAGTGGTTTTGGAAAAATTATAAATAGTGACAAACCCAGACGCGGTTTTCCCCACGTTCTTTGTCCCGGTCGCGGTGTATTTGTTTTGACCGGCAACTTCGCGCTCGATAATTTTTCCGGGTATCACCAAATCAGCACTGCTGGCTACCTGCGCGCTTTGGTCAAGCTTTATTTCAAAATCGCGGGTCAGCGGTTCAGTTCTCGCCTTCACTGTAATATGAGCCTGCGGCAAAAATACAAACAAACCCGCGGCAATCACGGCGATCATTGTAACAATCGCGACTGGAATCCGCCATTTGAAACGCGGTCGGTCGGATGGCGGTTGCTGTGGCATACTCGGTTCTACTGATTTTCCGGCAAACAGCTCAAAATTTGGCCGTTTGATGGCAGATTTTTGGTTTCTCCTGATTATGTCCATTGCGTTTTTATGTTACGAAGAGCTTGTCAGGGATCAGTTCGTCAAGATATTTGGAAGGATGAACGAGAAAATCTAGTTTGGATAAATCTCGAACTCCTGAAAAATACGAAGGTAAAGCGCTGCGCAGTTCATATTGCGGCAACTCGCGCGGCCGAACTTCAATAAGCTTTGGCAGCTGTTTGTAGTTCAAATTTGGAATAAATTTGAACTCGGTAGAGGTTTTTCCAGCGTGCCCGAGACGCTCTGATTCCACTACATAATATGCGGCGCCGTTGTGCTTTTCATATGACGAATAATCGCTGACATTCTTACTGGGCTGCCAGTTGGCCGTGATGACCACGTCGTCTGTGGCGTTGACCAGCACATGTCCAAAGCCTGGCGGCACCAAAACTTTTTCTCCGCGTTCCATTCTGACGGCGTAAGCTTCTTGCAGCTGTTCAAGGTCTGGCGTGGCGCTTTGGATAACAAAAATCGCTCTGCCGTACAAAACTTCATAAACTTCGGGGTAACGAACCTGCGTGCCCGGCTCAAATGAATGGTAGTGGCCAATAGTTTTTGAAAACTCATCACCCATTTTTCCCGGCAGTACCACGGTGATGTCGTACTGGATGCCGGATTTGTCGATGGCTTCCCTATCCTCAGTCTTGGCAATGTTGCGGTACATATAGTAAACCGGCTTTGTCCAAAAAGTACTCGAGGCATCCTTGAGATAGTTGCGCATGGCAGAAAATTCGCGCACGTTCGGAGTAACCGGCGGCAGACCTTTTTCAAAAACTAAGCCATAATCATCCCGCATTTGGATCGGGAGACCTGATTGTTTTTCGAGGTTAATCATGTACTAAATATAGCATAAATGCGCTTCATTCGACTGTCGCGCGGATGCGCCTGATCCCTGCGGCGGTTGATTCTTCCTTGAGAATCTTGAATTTTCCCACCTCGGCGGTGTGCGAAACATGAGGGCCGCCGCAAAACTCGCGGCTCCAAGCACTCTCAAGATCTTTGCCCATAAAATACACTTTGACCTTTTGTCCATATCTCGCTTTAAAGAAATACAAGGCTCCGGTTTTTTTGGCCTCCTCGATTGGCATCTCAACAAAGCCTACGGGTAAATCTTCGGCAATTTTCTGGTTAACCAAATCTTCAACTTTTTTGAGTTCCTCAGGAGTGACTTTCCTGCTAAAAAAGAAGTCGAAACGGGTCCGCTCGGCAGTAATGTCCGAGCCGTTTTGTTTGACCTCCGGCCCGAACACTTGCCGCAAGGCAGCCTGCATAAGGTGCGTGGCGGTATGGAGCCGGGTCACGATTTTTAGCTCCCTTTCATCCACGGCCTTGAGTTCGCCAGTGTCAAGCAATAACCCATGCCCGCCAAACTTCTTTTCCGCGCCAGCGCGAGATTTTTCCTGATGTCTTGCGAATTCTTTATCAAACTCTTCTCTGGAAAGATTTTTTGCCTTGTCGCCAGAGATTTCCGTATCTTTCAAAATCTCAAAGGGCAAACCATAGGTTTCATAAAGCTTGAAAGCGGCCGCCGCATCGATTGATTCCAGCTTTCCTAATTCTTTAAGGCCGCTTTTTAGGGTTTTTTGGAATTTGTCATTTTCTTTTTTAAATTCCTCGAGAACTACATTTAGGTTCAGTTCAGAATACGCGGGGGAATAAATTTCCCCAACTTTGTTAAAAAGATTTTCGAAATCAGCGCCATGCACGATCATCCGGCGCATGAGCCGCCGCAAAATATAGCCCGCTTCTTTGTTAGACGGACGCACGCCGTCAGATGTGAGAAACGAAACCGCTCTAGCATGGTCCGCAAGGATTCTTTTGACTCTTTCTGGCAATTCGTGGGGCAGAACGCTAGTAAGGGGCGTAAATAAATCCGTTTCAAAAATATTTGAAACTTTTTGGGTCACCATAGCAAGACGCTCGATGCCCATGCCTGTGTCCACACCCTTGATCATGAGCGGCTCGAGAACACCGCTTTTCGAATAATATTCATTAAACACCAGGTTCCAAACCTCAACGCTATTCCCGACGGCATTTTTTACATAAATTTCCGTGCTGGGACCGCACGGGCCTTCGTTGCCGGTTGGTCCCCAAAAATTATCATCTCTGTCAAACTTTTTTATCTTTTCTACGCCTAGCGATTCCCAAATCTTTTCAGATTCTTCGTCGGCTGGGACATTGTCATCACCTTTGAATACGCTGACAAAATCTATCTCAAGCCCCATCCAATCCTTGGAGGTTATAAATTCGTGAGCGTATTTTATTGCCTCTTCCTTAAAGTATCCGCCAAAAGAAAAATTGCCGAGCATTTCAAAAAATGTTCCGTGAGTATCATCACCAACCTCATCAATACTAGAAGTCCGAAAACACTTCTGAATCGATATGGTATTCTTCGAATTGAAATCTTTCTCCGCATCCAGCTCGCCCGTGAAATATTTTTTGAACTGCTGCATGCCGGCCGTGGTCAAAAGCACTGACGGGTCGTCAGGAATAAGCGAGCTCGAAAGCACGACCGCGTGCCCGCGTGCCCGAAAAAACTCTATAAATTTCTGTCGTAATTCTTCCGCTTTCATACTGCTGATTATACCAAAAAGCCGGCAATCTTACATCCTTGTAAAATCACCGGCGTGGCTTTAAACTCCTTTTTGAATGGTAATCGTCCTGATCCTTTTGCTTGATTCGCGCTTCCATACAATTGCCGACAACATGCACTATTCTGACATCCAGACAGCTTTCACATGTTGGCGGATCATTTAAGAGATGCTGCGGCAGCTGTCCCTCAGGATCCATGCGCGTGAGATTGCTTATCTCGAGCGTGTACAACGGATCATCAGGCAAACGCTTCGGAAACTCTTTCATTTCTGGTCTTTCCAGAATCTCCGGTACTAGGATAGGCGCAGCACTCTTCGGCCTAAAGATCGACACAAACCGCGACAGTGCGGAACGGATAGTCGGAATGAGTTGCATCTTACCTCCTTTTTAGATCTGCGTCATTATGATCACAAACCGCCTGGAAATCAATCCAGGCGGCCACGAAAAATTTTTCTATAATATCCCTTTATCTGGTCAGTTCTTCAAGAGCCCGTTCCATTTGTGGATCGCGGTCATTCTGGAAATCCTCTTCAGAAAGCTCAACCTTGATATCCGGCTCCAGCCCTTCTTTGTTTAGATCATGTCCTTTGGGCGTCAGCCATTTAGCGATCGTCAGTTTCAACTGAGCCTTGCCATCAAGATCAATAAGCTCCTGTACCGAACCTTTCCCGAAACTCTTTTCACCGATGAGCCTTGCTAGGTCATGATCTTTGAGAGCGCCAGCCACAATCTCGGACGCAGACGCGCTGCCGCCATTCATCAACACAACAGTCGACACGCCGTTGAGGCGTCCTTGACCTTCCGCACGGAAAATATCTTCAGACCCGTCGCCAAATTTCTGAATTAGTACGGTCTCGCCGTCCTTGATCCAAAACCCAGCCACATCAACCGCTGTATCCAAAAATCCGCCAGGGTTGTTGCGCATATCGAGAATCACGCCGTTCACGCCCTGAACCAAAAAGCTCGATACCGCGTTCCGGACGCCGCCTGTGGTGTCCTCGCCAAATCGGCGCAGTTTGATGATGCCGATCTTTTTACCGTTCACGTTTCTGACCTCTGTCTCCACGCTCTTGATCTCTATCCGTGCTCTGGTAATCACCACGTCAACTGGTTTGGTGTCCCCGACATGAAAAATTGTCAGCTTGACCTGCGACCCGGCTGGCCCGCGAATTTTCCCTACTGCCTCTTCAACAGTCAGATTGGTTGTTTCCTGGTCATCGACTTTGTAAATATAATCGCCGCCGCGAAGCCCGGCCCGCAGCGCTGGCGAGCCATCAAGAGGCGCGATCACTGTCAGCCGCTGATGCTTGATGCCGATCTCCGCGCCGATGCCGTCAATGTTTCCCGATAGCTCATTTTTGAAATCCTGCGCTTCTTTGGGCGGCAAAAACACGCTGTAAGGATCTCCGAGTGCTGACACTGCTCCCTGCACTGCACCATGCAAAACTTTCTCGAGATCAATACCGTCATTGACGTACCGATCTTCCATAAGCTCGATCGTTCGCCACAAAATATTCCAATCCACCTCTTTTGGCGCGTCTTCGCGATTGCTTTCAAAAATCTTGAAATTGCCGATTTTGATGTCTCTGCCAGATTGGCCAAACTGCCACCCGGCAAAAAATACCAAAACCAGGGCGATACCAGCGAGAAATTTTTTGTAACCCTTTGGCGGCTCGCTAGTCGATTGTGTTGTCTCCGGAACGTTACTTGCTAACATATTTATCTTTACGAAATAAATTTTGAAAAACTTTCAAATGATACCTGCCCCAGATTCCGAGTTTCACCAAATAATTGACGATCGGGCCGTGAAGCGGTGCGTAATGCTTATCATAAAAAATGAACATTGCGCGGTGGAATTCATACAAAGCTTTTTTGGGAAGCTTTCTTGAAGACGATCCTTTGTGGTGCACTACTGTGGTGGCTGGATTGTAAACCACTTTGTATCCGGCCTGCTTCGCGCGAAAGCACCAATCCAGGTCCTCGCCGTACATAAAAAAAGCTTCGTCAAGGAGGCCAATCTTATCCACGACCTCGCGGCGGATCATCAGAAACGCGCCCATCACGCTATCTACCTCAGCGATTTTATCTTCCGGCAAATCAAGGTTGTAATCAGATGAGAGTCCAAGGAAGTGGCGCAGTGAATTGGCCAAGTCAGGAAAGCTTCGCCTCGCGGCTTTATCAAAAGAACCGTCAGATTTGATAACTCGGCATCCGACGATGCCGACCGCTTTTTCATTATCCATGTAAGAAATCATCTTGTCAAAACTGTCCGGCGCGACCTCGACGTCAGAGTTTAAAAGTAAAAAAAATCTACCTTGAGCAAGACGCAAAGCCTGGTTGTTCGCTTTCGAATAGCCGACATTATCAGAGTTGCGGATCAGCTTCATATTGGGAAACTCCGCGGCAACTGCGCCAGCCGAGCCATCGCGCGAGTTATTGTCCACGACTAAAACTTCGAAGCTATATTTGGTGACTGAACCAAAAACCGACCGCAAACATTCGCGCAGTTTTTCCTTGGTATTAAAACTGACAATAACAACGGATAGATCCATGGTTAACGAATTATATCACAAAAAGAAAGTGTCCGAGCGAGTAGCAACATGCCACTGCTCGGACGCTTAAAGAATAATAAAGCAGGCAATCAGTCGCCCGGTTCAGGAAGAACGAGATTGTCGAACGGTTCCATGATTGTGCACCGCTGACCTTCTTCAACAACGCCGATTTCGTAAAGATCAAAGCCGACTCGTGCAGCCGCATCCTGCGCTTTGGTTACATCTGACCGCAGAATACAAATAACATACTGCAGACCGCAGTTGAATGTATGCAGCATCTCTTGCATGCTGATGTTGAATTTATCCATGACGAACAGGCAAGAGAGTGGCATGGCGAAAGGCCACTGCCTGATTCGCAGAGACACGTCGAGTTTAGTAATGGCGATAGCCTTCGCGACACCGTCCCCAGTGATCGGACCCATGGCTGTGATATCCACTTCTGCATCTTGCAGCGCAGCCACGAGCGGCACCATGGATTTGGTCGGGATCAAAGTCTGCTCGCCGAATGTCTTTCCGTTCGGCAGTTTGGTTAGGAACTTGTCCGGCAGAGTCGAAACACGCTTGATATAAACGCTTGCGCCATTGCTGCACCATTCGGACGACGAGGTGCCGAGAATCACGTGACCAGGCCGCAGACGGCTTCCGTTCACGTATCGGCTCGCCGGCGCAATAACCACTTGCACGGCCCCGCTGTACGAAGCAGCGTCAAACGGCGCGCTGGTAATAATCTTCTTGCCATTCTCATCGAATGTCGGCAATGTCGTATGCAGCAGGTATACGTATGGCGCCGTTTCGCCCTGGGTCAGCGCAATTCCGTTGTCGCGGCAGCATTTGAAATAACCGCGAACCAATTGCGCATTGCGCTTTTCATCACCGAAAAAATCACTATTCGGTGCGGTGATTTCATCCTGATAACCAAACGGGCGGCCTCCTTTGGCCAAGCCGTCATTCACTGCCATCATCATGCTGTCAACCGGAATGTCTTCGCGGTAGGGTTTACCATCGCCCGCGTATTCCTCCATCCACCCTGCAAGCCAGTCCTTATTGCCCAGTCCTTCAATCACTGACTTGAAGCGGTGGGTTTTTTGCGGACCAACATAATGATACAGACCGTCGGGCTCCGTCTCAACATCCCATCGCCGCGAGAATTCGAGTGTTGTTTCCCCCATTGCAGCCATGGCTTTCTTGAAATTCTTCATCAGCGCATAATTAACCCCTGCACTGACGTTCTCTTCACTCATATAAATCCTCCAAGTTCAAATTTACCCGAAGTTGCATTCGAGTATCAAATCAGAATAGCGAACAGGCGGTTTTTGCGCAAACTAATGAAACAGTTTCCAGATTCGCTGCGGGTCGGTTTTGACGTTCGCCATGATGAGCTTTCGTTTACGCCAGGCTTCTGGGAGCTCGCGATAAAGCATAGACACGACCGCGAACTGAAACGGCTCAAAGATCAGCGTATAAATCAAAAGCAAGGACTCGCGAACGAAAATAAAGCCAAACTGGTGCCAGAAATGGGTCCTAAGCTCGCATTTTATCATCATCAAATAATGGTTCTTGAACGCCATCTTGCGGTACAAACGCGGCTGGCGTTTGCGATTCACGATAAACCTGACCAATTGGTTTGGCCAACTGCGCCCAACTGTGCGTCCGTGATACAAAATCGCCTCAGGAATGTATTTGCAGCGGTACCCGGCAAGCTGCAGCCGCCACGACAAATCTATATCTTCTTTGTACGCGATAAAATCTTCATCATAGTATTCAAACTCACTATTACGCTTTGGGAGCTTGACTGCCTCGAGCGCGCTGCGGCGATAAAACGCGGCAGCGCCGGAAGCGCCAAAAATTTCCGTGTCCGCGTCATATTGATGATCGTCTTTTTCCCATTGCCCGCGGTCAATCACCCTTCTTGTTTTAAAAATCTCAATGCCAGTGCTGTCGAGAATCTTGGTTTTCGAGTTAAAAGAGAAATTGTAGTGCAGAAGCTTGCCAGAAACTGAACCAAGGCTCTGGTCCTGCTCCATCACCCGTGCCAATTTCACGACAAAATCTTTTTCCATGACCGTGTCCTGATTGAGCACCAAAGCATATTTTCCCTGGCACATCTTTATGCCGAGATTATGGCCGCGAGAAAACCAAAGATTCACCCCTGGCTCGATGATCTTCACTCTTTTCTGGCGGCCGTACTTTTGCTTGATAAACTCGGCGGAACCGTCCTCAGAGCCAGTGATGATTACCAGGATTTCGAGATTTTTGTAGGTCTGCGCCAGCGCAGTATCAAGACAACCCTCGATATAGCGCATGCTGTTGTATGACAGGATGTTGACGCTAACCAGCGGCTGATCAGTTTGTGTTTGGTTATTGTTGCTCGTTTCCATAGATTTTGAAAATAATCCCGCTAAGGATAATGTAACCGATACCGAGCGGATGATTGAGATAAGGCGTGGTCACGTTGAGCACCAGCAAAGCCGCTAGCGCGGAAAGAAGTCCTAAGATTTGGAAATTGGAAATTGGAAATTGGAAATTCATCGCCTTCCACCCCATCGCGAATATGTGAGCTATAAACAACAAATAAATTATTAATCCTAATCCGCCAATTTTTAAGGCGATGTCCAGGTATCCCCACTCGAAAGCAAAATTGGTAATCTCGCCATCAGGATTTGCCCGCGACACACGATCAGGCAAATAGCTTTTGTAGGTTACCATCTCGCCAAAGCCAGCTCCGAAGATCGGCGACTGTTTTATGCCAGCAAGGAGCTCGGGCAGGAGCAAAAGCCGCGCGCCACTGGCGGCTTCTTTTGTCGGGTCGCCGCCCCGTGAAGAAACCGATTCGGCAATCGCGTTTCCACCCGCAGCGACAATGCCATACAAAAGGCCAATCTCGAGGACCGCGATCAATCCTAGCTTTAATCCTAGGCCCAAAAATGACCTAAAAAAGGCTCGAAACTGCCACAGGACAGTTATTATGGCGAATAGTCCCCCAGCGATCGCACCAAGCCAAAAACTGCGCGACAGAGACATAATAATGGCAAGGATCGAAGCAGCTACAATCAGCCAATTCATTGTCTTTGCGAGCGGCAGCGAAGCAAACTCTTGCTCTGGAGATTGCTTCGGAGCTATCACTCCTCGCAATGACGTGACGAGTGGGATTGAAAAAATAAATAACCCCATCAGGCTCCAGAACTGGCTTTGCATGAAAACGCGCGAAGCTTTGCCAACGTCGCCGGTGATCTCGCCAAAATCCTGGGCAACGATCCAGTGATACACATTAGCCACGCCGGGCAGCCCGAAAGAAAACCACACGAAGATCAGCAGAGTTTTGCCTGCCACAACCAAAATCGCCGCGGCAAGGATCAGCAAAATATTTTCAATCTGCCTGCGTGTCTTGATGACCGAAAACACGGCCGGAAGGATCAGTAGATATAAATACCCGTTGGCATCATTGAAAACGTTCGCGATCGCATTGCCAGAAAAATAGCCCTTGATGATTCCAAAACCTATGACTATCAGGAGTAAAGTATAAAGAATTTTGGATTTCTTTGAAAATTGAAAATTGAAAATTGAAAATTTTGAAAGACAAGCCAAAAACACCACCGCAAATATCACGAGCCGCAATGATACACTCATAAAACCGATATCATACTCGAGCAGGTGGCCGCGGCTGCCAAAAAAAAGCTCGCCGAACAATAGGTAAATCCCCCATTCTGCATTTTTCAAAGTGATAAAAAATGTTGCAGCGCCGGCAAGAATGATGAGCGGCAGGCTCAAAACCGGATACATAAAACTTAGCAAAGACACCCCCTCTGCCGCGATCATCAGTAGTAAAGCCTTTGAAAAATAATTCATTTGGGTTTTATTTTCAAACCTAAAAAATCAAAAAACCTGGCGGCAAACAAAATAGCAGGAAGCGCGATACTGATGATCCAAACATCCCAGAAGTGCCCGTTCTTTTTGAAATAATAGATCAAACTCTGGGCCACAGTTTTTTTGCGCAGATATACTGGCATTTGCGAAAAACCGGCGCCTTTGTGGTGAATTACCGCCGCCCCTGGAAAATACATTACCTTGTGACCATGATCTTTGACTCTTTTGCAAAAATCCACTTCTTCATACCACAGCCAAAATTTTTCATCCAAAAAACCAAGCGTTTCCGTGATCTTGCGGCGGGTCAGCAGCGCCGCGCCCATGACCTGGTCAACTTCGCCCTGCTTAGTATAATCAAATTTGCTCATGAGGTATTTATCAAGCTTCAAAAAACGGTGGAGTCCGGAAAACACGGCAATGGCAGAACGCAGCGTCGGAAATCTGCGCACTGACGGCTGCAGGCTGCCGTCAGGATTGAGAAGCTTTGGCCCGACTATGCCCACGTCAGGATACGCATCCATAAAATTTACTAGCGCCTCTAACGCGCCTTCGGTAACCTCTGCGTCAGGGTTGAGCAAAAAAATGTATTCTCCGGCAGAATTTTTGTACGCAAGGTTGTTGCCCTTCGCGAAACCGAGATTGCGTATCGATTCGATGACCCGAATATTTTTGTTGTGATTATAAAGGTTAATCAAGGTGTCAGCGCTGCCATCGCTCGAGTTGTTGTCAACGACGATCACCTCGTGCGGAAACGGCGGCGCGTATCTGAGAATCGAATTGACACAATGAATCATCAGATCGCGCGTATTCCAATTTACGATGAGAATCGATAACCTCATGATCTTGCCAAAATAGATTTGATATCTTCACGATTCAAAAAACCGGCAAGCCGCAGAATCGTAAAATAAATAACTATACCCAAAGGCCCCAATATAAACAAATTCCATTCCCGGAAAATCCAAAGCGCGGCGCCCATGATGACGCTAGCCAATATTGGCCAGAACGCGCTCCCGAAAATCGAGAAACGTAAAAATTTCCGCGAATAAGCAATATATAAAACTCCTACTAAAATATAGGATAGCACTGTCAGCCAGGCTGACGCCATGATCCCATACCTTGGCACCAGCGCCCAGTTCGCCGCGATGTTGAAAAATGTAACGCTTCCCAGAATGACGATGGCTTTGCGAATCGAGCGAACCTGCATGACCACGTTCGGCACAGCATAAAACAAAGTAATCACTGTGGACCAGATGAGTACGCGAAAGGGCATGATTGACCCCTCGTACCCTGACCCAAATAAAGTCATGATTATGGGTCCGGCAAGCAGGGTGGCCCCAACCCCGAGCGGGATCCCGACCGCCAGCAAATAACGATGCAGACGCTCGGACATGGCCACATTTTCGGGAGAATCGAGCTGATCGCTGCCTGAAAAATGCGGAAACAAGCTGATCGCGATAATCGCCGGCAGAAACGTCAAAAAATCGAGGAAACGGTAAGCGGCCGAATAAAGTCCAACCTCTGCATACGGCAAAAACATTTTTTGAATAATAACGTCAATCTTGGCAATCAGCATTTCAAAACCGGAAAGCATGGCAAATGGAATCCCAAACACAAACATGGATTTGAGAACCGCGCTGTTGAATGTCAGTCTCGGGACCGCGATCCGGCGCGTCAAAAAATACCAGACAATCACGTCAAAAATCCCGACATACAGATAAATTTCCATGATAAACACTATGCTGTATCGTGCCCAAATCGCGTACGCAAACCACGCGGCTTTCGCGAGCGATTCCACAAAAATCACCGCGGCGTAAATATGAATCTTTTGCCACGCCTGCATGATCGCGACTGCCGGAATGCTGATGGCGGTAAAAAGCAAACCCGCGCCAGCGTAAATCATTGCGCGGGAGATTTCCGTGTCATAATTCATGACCCGGGGAATAATCAGAAAGAGCGCGAAAACAAAAATCGCGGTTATGAACTGGGCCAGTAGAAAATTGCCATAATAAGTATGAACTGCTTCTTTGTCTTCGCTGATTTTTTTGATGGCAAAGCGTGAGATGCCAAGGTCAACAAACAGCAAAAAAATCGTGTAAAAAGCCAGAACCACGGACAGCTTGCCGAAACCGTGCGGCCCCAGGTAACTGGCGAGCCTGGTCTGCACCACAAATAAAATAACTCCAGAAGTGATTCTGGAGAGCCCAAGGGAAAAGATGTTTCTGCCCACTATCTGCATAGAAAAAATTATACCATAAAAACAGTGATGCGGCCTGACCTTTTGAGTCAGAGCCGCATTTAAGTTCCTCACTTATTTACTCAGATAGATATTTTTCCACCTTTCTCAAAAAACGGTTGTTGTTGATGGGAAGCTCGAGAAACAGAATCCCTAGAGATTCGATTTCCGCCTGGCTTTCGTTTCCTCCGCCAGTGACGATGGCAAATTTGCGGTTGTATCCTGCCGCCTTTAGCCTCTCAAAAAGCTTCAGGCCTTTTCGGTCAGTACCGAGATTCGCGATCACCAAGGCAATGTCATCGAGCCTGGAAGCAATCTGAAACGCGTCATCCAATTTGCTTGCCCTCATTACCGGGTAGCCTTCGCGGAGAAGCAAATCCGCAAACATATCCCGTAATGTGTGGTCGTCATGCGTGACCAGGATTCGTTTCCGAAGTCGATCTTCAACGTCTGTAACCATGGTCCCTCCTGTAAAATAGTCCGTCTACGATGTTGTAGACGGACTATTGTATCTCAAAACTAGGCTTTTGTCAACCCTTCGCGGTCAACAAATCAGTTCTCCACCCAGGCACCTACCGGATATTTGGCGAACTCTTCATCAGAAATCGTGATCACATCCTGAAACCTAAACTGTCTGTTGTTAAACGCGATCAGAGTCAGCGGCCGCAGCACGCCATCGACAAAATAGTAAACTGCTGGACTGGATTTTATTTTCACGAGCGCGCGGTCTGGAAGCGGCATTGGTTCGCCAAGCTCAATAAGATCGATTTCAGAATCGCTCCCCACTAGCACGTTTTTAAAATTGAATTTGTACGCCACGAACGTATCGTACGAAAGAATACGCTTTACCCCTGATTCAATATAATAAACGGCGGGGTTAGATCTCGCTTTTACCAGAGTACCGGTTGTGGGCGGCATAACTTTGCCGATTTCCCACTGGTCGATCTCAGAACGCGGCGCTGTCAGAACATTCCGGAAGCTAAAACCGCGCTGGTTGAAAACAAACAGTGTCAAAGGCTCCAGCTTGCCGTTGCCCAAATGATAAACAGCAGGAGAATCAGCAGGCTTTACGAGCGCGCCATCAGTGGGAGTCATGAGCCGCCCTGTTGGATAGGTATCAAGCTCGCCGGGCGCAGCTACCAAAACATCGGCAAATCTCAAAGAGCGTTGTTTGAAGACGAATGCGGAGAGCAGGCGCTTTTCGTTGTTGGTGATAATATATACCGCTGGGTTATCGCTCGATTTGACGAGCGTGCCTTCGGCCGGCAGAGCGCGGCCCGCATCCTTGTAGCTGATGACTTCATCATCAGGCACGGCTATGGCTTGGGCTGGCTGAAGTTTGCGCTGCACAGCTACGAAAGTGGAAATACTTTTGCGCGCGCTTTCCTCGATCACAAACATTTGCCCCTGTGAGTTCTTGAGCAGGGTGCCATCTTTGGGCGGCATTACGTCCCCTGACGGGTATTCAGAAAGCTCTACGCTCGAAACCGGAACTATCGCCGGATTTATACCACGCTGGCCGATGACCAGCGAGGAAATGAGCCGTTTGAGACCATTGTCGATCACATACATCTTCGGATCGCCTGTTGCTTGTAGAAGCGTGCCATTGGGATAGCGGAACCACGCTGTAAAGAATCGGGAGAAATTGTAATTACCATTGTAAACATGGGGAGTGTAGCGATACAAAGCCGCAGTGGCAAAATTGGACAGCGTCACGACCTGGGTTGCCGGAGCATTGTTTGGTGGTCCTTGCGTGTTTTCCAGGGTTATCGTATCGCCTACCTTGGAAACTCTGATGCGGTTGCCATTACCAAATGCGTTATTGTTTGCATCCACTGCCGGACCGCGGCCAACCCGTATTCCACCGACCTCAAAATAAAAACTGCGCATCAGGGACGCGGGCATGCCAACATAGCGGTTGCCTTCCGCGTCATAGTTGCCAAACAGCTGGTGATAAAACCCAAGAAACAGTTCGCCGCAACCGGCTCCGTCAGGACAGCCAAACCCGAGCGCAAAATCGAGCGCTCGCTGCAGAGCGCGGTCAGTGCTGTACCGGCCTTCGATCAGGCTTTGCTCTTTGTGCAAGGTCACGACCACGACTTGGGGATTGAGGCCAGCAGACGTCGCGGCGTCAAAAATCAGCTCGGCGGCAGTGCGCGCCCGGCCAAGGTTTGGCCTGGGGTCCGGGAGCCGGCTTTTCAGATTCACGTCTCCGGGTTCGCGCAGCTTGGCGACAAACTCCGGACTGGTGTTCGCAAGAACGCTGCCGCGCGCTTCCAAAAATTTCTGAATACCCTCCGCGCCCCCCAGGGTCGCCGTATCAGAAAATCTGGCGTCAGAGATCAACATGTTCGGATCGAAGATATCAGCCAGCGCGGGGACAGGCGCGAAAAAAACAAAAACTAGCGACAGTAAAAAATTTATAATTTTAAATTTGAAACTATAATTTTGCATTGAGAACTAGATTTTTTACTATTCTACGATATCGACCCCGAGCTGGTATTGGTCGATTTCTGTTTGCGGCAAAACGTGGACACCCGCGAAACTAAACCCGCGATTCGCAAACGCCGCTGCAGTTATTCCACGGCGCGCGCCATTCTCTATCAAGTAAACCGTAGCCGAAGATGTGCCCTTGATAAGCGTACCGTCTTCTGGCGGATAAATGTTCCCGTGATCATTGATCGGATAACGATTTATTTCCTCAGCGCTTAGGCGCGCGATTGGAAAGCGATCAAGGCCTCTCTGTTTATATACAAAATTGGAAATGATCTGTCTTTGTCCATTGTTCACAATATATACCGAAGGTTCTCCTGCTTTTACGAGTAAACCATCAACAATCGCCGCATCGCTTCCGCGCGCGTACGAAGCAAGCTCCTCAGGAGATAAAACAGCCACATTCTCAAAGCTTAACCGGCGGGATACGAAAGCCAAATAGGAAAGCGGCTTGAGAAACCCGCCTTCAACCAAATACACGGTTGGATTGGCCGTGTCTTTTATCACTGCCCCGTCCGCCGGGGTAACTGGCGACCCATTCGGAAAAGCATCCACCTGCGCCTGTTCGGTTTGGACCGGGATTATTCCCGAAAATCTTTGTTTGAAAACAAAATCAGAGATGGGGCGCTTCAAGCCCCGTTCAATCAAAAACAAACCGGTTGGACCTGAGATAACCGCGCCGCCCGCAAATAATGGCAAATCACTCACCGCCTTGATCGCGTTGAGGCGGCCACTGCCCAGCTGTCCCACACAGCTCCCTATATCCTCACATCCAGAAGTGTTGTATTGATCAATGTTGTCAACGCTCGCAAGAACTCTGTCACGGAGGGCTTTGACATCCAAGCTGGGGAACGCCGAAATGGTAAGCGCGGCCACTCCGGAAACAAGCGGCGCAGCCAAAGACGTACCGAGCGCGTATACGTAGAGATCATGCTTGCCAGGCTTTGCCGGGTCATAATAAGTAGAAACAATGCCTCTTTTTTCCTGACGACTCACAAACGACGTCGTGCCGGGTGCGACTATATCCACGCAGTTAGAACCGTAATTGGAAAATTTGGCTTTGCGGTCCGCGATGTCCACAGCAGCAACCCCGATTACCATATTTTTATCGCCGTCAGCGCAAACTGGCAACACTGGCGAGTTGTTCAGGTTGCCGCCGGTTTCCGAACCATCATTGCCAGCCGCGGCCACGATCAAAACTCCGCGGTTGTGTGCGTAGGCTATGGCTTCCTGCAACACATCGAGACCCTCAAGGCCCTGGCCGCCAATGGAAAGGTTGATAATCCTCGCACCATTATCCGCGGCCCATTTAATGCCCACGGCCACGTCCGATGACAACCCGTTACCTTTTGAATCGAGCGCTTTGATCGGCATCAGTTTGATGTCTCGGTTTACACCGCTGATTCCCCTGCCGTTGCCTGCTTGAGCGCCGATGAGGCCGGCGACGATGGTGCCGTGGCCGTTGTCATCAGAATTCACGCCGCTGTCAATAACGCTTGTTATCCGCAGAGTGCAATCATTGTTACTCTTTATAACCTGGCAATAAGTCATGTAGCCGCGTCCGACGCGGCCGTCACTAAGATCTTCGTGCTGACCGTCAATGCCCGTGTCCACCACTGCCACGATAATATCCGGGCGACCCGTGGTTTTTTCCCAAGCTTTAGGCACCTGCATTTTCGACAAATACCACTGCTTCGTCTCATCGCTCGGATCATTGCCGAACAGCGGATCCGTGACGGTTGCCGCGTTCTGCAGCACTGCATCCTTTTGAACAAATTTTACCCAGGGTTGAGCGCGGAAAGCTTGCAGGTCAGAGATTGCAGCTCGCAGGCGATAAATATTGTCGAATAAAAGCTCTGTTTGGCCGTAATTTTGAAGCGCTGACAAATAATCGCCAGACACAATTTTGACGATTAAAGCAGAGGATTTATCTGCGGCATCGGATATCTCAACAAGCGGCGAAAATGAAAATGAAAAAATCAAAATGCAAAATGACAATA
>MFEF01000001.1 GCA_001777515.1 Candidatus Doudnabacteria bacterium RIFCSPHIGHO2_01_48_18 | reverse complement strand
CCGCAGCCTTGCGCGCTTTCGCGTCATGCTGGGACCCGAGAGACTGCAGTTCAAGCTTCCAAAATTCTTTGCTCGAATATGGATTGCCAAACCTGGCCATATCCTGATAAAAACGAAGCGCGTCTCTCGGGTTGATATCGCGCGACCTCACACCAGTGGAAGCCGCAGCTAAATACCGGGCAGTGTTATCCAAGGCTCGCTCGTTAATGCCGCCGCAAGAAATAGAAGCAGAGAACATGGCTGAAGCGCCGACAATCAATTTTTGAATATTTCTTTCGCGCTGCTCCGGATTTTGCTCGCGCATTTCTTTGATGGCCAGGTCAGTGATGGTTTGCCCAGTCAAACCGGTGTTCAGAGGCAAGGCTTCAAACTGATTCACGATATCGAGCACAGTACCAGCGGTAGCCAGGGTGGATGTCGAGGCAGACGATCCTGTAACACTGACCGCGTCATTCCCATATTGCGAACGCAGAGAATCAACAAGGGTTTTGCTTTCAACTAAAGCATCTTGATAAAGCAAGGCGCTTTTGATCCCAAATTTCTCTTTGTAGGTTCGCAAAAACTTCGTGTACGCGGTCCGAAACGCGCTGTTTGCAGCGGCCGTGATTCCAGCTTTGACGATCTCTTGAAAAGTCTTGGTGTCATCCTGCTTGACGTGTGTCGGTATGGACGCGTCTTGCGCTTGAACCGGCCGGAGATCCGTAAACAACAAACCTTGTCCCACCGTTGAGGTGAGCGCCAAAGCAGCAATAAATTTTCTGGTGTTTAGTTTCATACTTTGCATTTTGCAGGCTGTCCCGGTTCCTCGCCGTATTTACATCCGGTCCCGATTTGCGTCTCAAGACCGTCCGCGTTCGGCAGCTTTGCTTTATTTTTGCATGGCTGACGAAACGCATCGTCGCCTTGGGGAATCATGTTGCCGAGAACGTATGCGCTCTTTTCGCGGCGCTTGCGATCTTTGGTTTGTGAAATCAGAAACAGGTGGTAAAAAGTTTTGATGGTGCTTGAATCGCGATCGCCTGTTCTGAATTCCGTGTTTAGTCTTGTTACACATTCTGGAGTTGATTCCCCCTCTTTGCATCTGCCAACAGCGTTGTATTGAAATGGCACTGGAACCGGAAAGATGCCAGCCGCGATCCAGCAGATCTTGAGCTGCTTGAGAAACAGCATACCGCCAAAATATGGATCCTGGAGCAGATCTCCCACCTCTTGCGCACGAGTACTTTGAAAGCTGAAAAGACTACCGAATAAAACGATTAGCAACAGAAGAGAAGATAAAACAATTTTGATTTTTGAATTTTGATTTTTGAATTGCATTTATATGCCTCCTGTGTCTTTGAGTTTCAAACCAAGCTCGCGCCAAGTCGCAAGCTCAAGATCTTCGGACTGCTGTATGGCAACCATTTGCGAAAAAATATCAGACCAAAACTGTTTGTCTTCAACTCCTGGCTGATAATTATCACGCGCCAGTTCAAACAGTTTGATGCCGGCACGCAGTCCTGCAATTTTCAATTTATGAATATTAACGATCTGAGCCGGCACGGGGGTTTGCAACAGCGTTTGCTGGGCCGCCTCAAGTCTTGCGATGTAAACGTTTATCTCTTCGTCCGTCATATTATCGAACAGGCGCTGGGCAATCGCGCCCCCCTCATCTTCGGCCACCGCTGTCAGGTCCTTGGTCTCGTTATAATATTTTTCAAACGCAGGTACATCGTTTTGTTTCGTCAAAATGATCTCCCGATCTTGCGGAAGATCCAGCGCTACCTGCTGGTCCGGATTAAACATCTCCTGGATCTCTCCTAAAACTTTTTCCTCAGTAAAATCAGAAAGCTTTTCGCTGCTCGCGATGTAATCTTTTATCAAATCTTTTTGGCTCGCGCCAAGCGCTAACATCCCCTCGCCGTTCGGATTTCTGCCGAAGGCGACCTCAAAGCTGTCAATCTCGCCGTCGTTGTCCGTGTCCTCTTTTGTCGGATCAGTGCCGTACATGTATTCGAGATAATTGGACAGGACATCGTTGTCAGGATCGCTTGCCGGACCGCCGACGTGCGGCGCGTTTTCATCTTCGGTCAAAAAATATTTTACCAGCCAGGATTTGGGCAGGGTGCGCGGTCCAGTAGAGTTTGCTGTCTGGTTATCAGCGTTACCGGCATTTTTGGAAAAAAAATAAAAAGCGCTAGCGGTTGCAAGCGCAATAATAAAAATCCCGATAGGAATAAAAAATTTCCTGAATTTGGGTACATTACCGCCACGAAACAATAATTCGCTCGGAATTAAAGGCATTTTGTTATGATTTACTTGGTTTTTTGTTTCAGAAACTCACTTTAAACTACATATATTATAGCAAAAAATCTTGACTCTGTCAAGATTTTTTCGGTAGCAGACTTGTTGGAATTATTTACTGTGCTGATGAGTGATTCCGACCTTTTCTTCGAGTCGTTTTATGCGGGCCTCAAGATGAACGACTTCTGCATATAGAGCTTTATCAAGTTTGGTCTCCACTACATCCAGTCTCTCGTTAAGAACATCAAAGGCGGGTTCCAAGTTGCTTTCCCAGAATTCACTTAATGCCGTATTTACGACACTGGTCGTCTCTTCTTTAACAATTTGTCTGATTTGTTCAAGATCTTTTTTGTCCATATATCAATTATATATCTGCCGGTTTTTGATTGTCAATTAGAGCTTTATATAATCTCGCCCAATCCTCCAAAGACAGGTCTTGAGCCCGCGCGAGCGGGTTGATCCCGAGCTCTTCAAGCATTGTTTTGTAGTCTCTTCCCTTTTGATATCCATTGGAGAGGTTGTTTTGCAGCTGCTTGCGCTTGCCCGCAAACCCAATTTTCACCAGCTGAAAAAATTTCTTCTCTTCAACGGCCAGGCGCGGCTTGTCTAGTATGCGCAAGCGCACTACGGCAGAGTCAACCTGTGGGGGCGGGTAAAAATTTTCTTTGCCGACAATAGTTACAACGTCAGGGTCACAGTAAAGCTGGGCGCTGATGGAAAGAATCGACATATTGCCGGGCTTTGCGACGATTCGCTCCGCCACCTCTTTTTGCAAAAGCAAAACCATAAGCGATGGCTTATGGTCTGAGGTAAGAAAATTCTGTAATAATTTTCCCGTTATATAATACGGGATATTAGCAACAACTTTATAATCCAAGTGTTTGTCATTCCGGACTTGATCCGGAATCCAGTCTGGATCCTGAATCGAGTTCAGGATGACAGAAAAATCCATAAACAATGCATCTTCATTTATAATCTTCACGTTCTTTTTATTCTTGAATAATTTTCGTAGCACAGAATAAATTTTTTTGTCTTTCTCAACGGCGAGCACCAGGCCCGCTCGCTCTCCGAGCGCGCTGGTGAGCACACCTAGCCCGGGACCAATCTCGAGCACTGTATCGTCTGGCGTTAACTCTGCCGCGGCGACAATCTCACTTAGAATTTCCTCGGAGACCAAAAAATTCTGGCCGAGAGTCTTTTTCGGCTTTATTCCAAACCTGGAGAGTTCGGATTTTAACTGATCTATATCCATGGTGAAAACAGAATGTAAAGTTGAAAAATCAAAATGTAAAATGACAGTGTTAAATTTTAAAATTTTTAATTGTCATTTTGAGATTTACATTTTGCATTTTAAATTAGCTTAACTTATTTATCATCTTTCCTGGGATTGCTTTAAGAATGCGTGAAGGAACCGATTTTTTGATCTCCCCGTAACTCTGTCTTGCGCGCGCATAACTAAGATAGAGAATCTTTCGCGCTCTGGTGATACCAACATAAGCGAGCCTAACCTCTTCCGCGATTTCTTGAGGCGACAGCAAGCTTCTGGTGTGCGGCAAAATCCCTTCCTCGAGGCCGACAAAAAATACCTTGCCGAATTCGAGGCCCTTGGCCGAATGCAGGGTCATCAGCGTCAGCTTATTAGTTTGTTCTTCTACGCGATCAAGATCAGACATCAGCGCTACCTCTTCGAGCATCGCCTCGAGTCCTGCGGGCCAAGGCAGCTTGCCAAATTTGCCAGCAACGTTAAAAAGCTCTTCCACATTTTCCCAGCGCTCTTCGCCTTCGCGCCCTTCCTTCAAAAACAGGTCTTTGTATCCGGAACCCTTGAGGATAAGCTGCATCACATCCAAGACACTGTTTGATTGGGGCAGTTCGCGGGCGCGGTGCAGCAAATCAAAAAACTCTCTGGCGCCATTTTCGGCTTTGTTTTGCAAACCAAATTTGCCAATATTCAAAGACACGCGCTGAAAATCATGACCGTAATTCTCCAGTTCTTTGGCAATCCCCCGAAACGCGCTTTTGCCAATGCCGCGGGCGGGCAGGTTGATCACCCGCTCGAGACTCACCAGGTCACGGGGGTTTTGCATAAGCCGCAGATACGCAAGCGCGTCTTTGATCTCCCGCCTTTCATAAAATTTGATACCGCCCACAATCTGATATGGGATACCGGAACCAACGAGCATTTCCTCTAGCGGCCGCGACTGGGCATGCGTCCGATATAAAATCACGCAGTCTTTGAGATCGTCGGGAAGTTCCCTGGCCACAAACCGCGGCCGCATGCCAAACCGGCGGCGTTTCAGCTTCGCCATAAAACTGTCGAGAATAGGCGTTTCCCCCGGGAATTCCACGGGATCGCGGTATTCTTCTTCCTCTTCTTCAAGTACCTGCTGCTCGCCGACCAGCTGCCTGAGCACAAAACGGCTCTCATCAAGTTCGTCTGAGGCCTCATAAAGATTAACCTTTTCGCCCTGGAGGTTATCAGTCCATAGCGCCTTTTCATATTGAAATGGGCTAAGCTTGATCACCTCATTGGCCACATCCAGGATGGGCTTGGTGGAACGGTAGTTTTGCTCGAGCATCACCACCTTGGCCTTGGGGTAGTCTTTTTTAAAATCGAGAATGTTTTGCATGTTGGCGCCGCGAAAGCCATAAATGCTTTGCGCATCATCACCCACCACGAATAGATTGCCATGTTTGGCTGTTAGTTTTTTGAGAAGCATGTATTGCACGTGATTGGTATCCTGATATTCGTCAACCAAAACGTATTGAAAACGGCTTTGGTATTTTTGCAAAACTGCCGGGACTTCGGACAGCAGCTGGTATGTCAAAATAAGCAAATCATCAAAATCGAGCGCATTGTTCTCCCGCAGATTTTTTTCATATTCTTTCCAAACCCGCGAGAGGCTCTGTTCGAGATATTCATTATCGAGGGACATTTCCCCTGGCTGAATCAATTTGTTTTTTCCGGCAGAAATATAATAGGAAAAAACCTGCGGGCGAAAGCTTTCTGACAAACCCAGTTCCAAAACAATTTGCTTGACGAGCCGCATACTGTCATCGCTATCATATATAGTAAAGTTTCGGTCATACCCCCCGCCCAGTTTTTCTATCTCCATCCTGAGGATGCGCAAGCCTACGGAATGAAACGTCCCCATGGTGATACCAGCTTGTTGCTTGTAGCTGGTAGGAAGTAGTTTGGCGATGCGCTCCTTCATTTCTCCAGCGGCTTTGTTGGTAAAGGTCAACGCGAGAATCTCTTCCGGTTTGAATAGCTTTTCCTTTATCAGGTAAGCGATCCGCATGGTGAGCGCGCGAGTTTTGCCGCTGCCTGCTCCGGCCAAGACCAAAACCGGACCAAGAGGAGCGGTCACGGCTTCTTTCTGACGGCTATTAAGATTTTTTAAAAGCTCGTTCATATATTGAAGACTATATCATAATTTTCAATTACCAATTTACAATTTTCATTGAATTTTCAATTCTTAAATTTTCAAAATTGGAAATTGATCATTGAAAATTGAAAATTCGCTTAAATAAGCCAAAATTATTTTTTTGTACACAATTCAAACTTGACAGTTTTTTCGCTTAAACAACAGTAGAATCTTGCAGTTAGCGGCTCATTTAAGCGACCTTATCCCCTTGACCGCAGCCCCTGCAAATGATAGATTTTCTAGCGTAATACCCTGATCTAAAAGATACTAACCAGGTAGTGAAAGTCCGATAGGTTAAAGGCCTAATTGTTGTGGAATATTGGATTTTCACCACCTACTGCAACCGACAGTAGCAGTCTCGATAAAACCCCTCGAACTACTACTGGAGCGGCCAACCAAATGGCTAAATTTAGCCAATTCATAAATCTCCTCAAACTTAATAACTATCATTCCCATTTCGCGGTCGAGCTCGTTTTGGCCATTATCATGGTGGTCACCGTGGGTGGAAATCTCATGCTCAAGGCAAACCTGGACCAGGCGACAGCGTCTGATAAAAGTTTGCTTTTTGCCTATTTGCAAGAAAATCCTGATCTCAACCCCAAGCTCCACGAATCATTTGCCATGGTGAACCTCAGACTAACTGGCAACTATTCTTTGGAAAAACAAGTCCTGGCTGCGTCAATAAAAGCCGAGGAAGCGGGAAATGTTGAATCAACCGCACTGCCTACTCTTTCCGGAGTGGCGCTGATGAAACCAAACCCTGCCGGCAGTGGCGGTCTTTCTGGCAACAGAGATATCGAAGTCTACCAAGTGCAAGGCGGCGACACTGTAGCGCGAATCGCTTCCGTGTTCAATGTTAGCGAACGCACTATCCTTGATGAAAATGGTCTGGATTCAGCATCAATCATAAAACCTGGCCAGCAGCTCAGGATCCTGCCGACTACCGGCGTGAAGCATATCATCAAGGACGGCGAAAGTCTTGATGCCATCTCCAAAAAATACGGCGTTGATCTCGAGACGGTCCTTGAATACAACGAGATTGAAATCGAAGACCATATTTTTCCTGGCGAAGAAATAATCATCCCGAATGGCGCGCTCCCGAAACCGCCGACTCCGCAAAGACAGCAGTACCTTGCTGATCTCAAGAAAGAAGACTACAAGCGTGTCACTGTACCGGAAACCTACACAGGCGGGTCCGCCTCAAGCGGATTTGTCTGGCCAATGCCTGCTGCGTACCGCTTGTCGCAAAGTTTTTGGTCCAAACACCGCGCCATCGACGTTCCCTGCCGAGACTGCCAGGTGGTGGCCGCGGCGGACGGCATCGTTGAGATCTCGGGCTGGCAAACCGGCTACGGCAACACCGTCCTCATCAACCACGGCAACGGCATGAGAACCAGATACGCCCACGCCTCAAAACTGCTGGTATCGGCCGGCGAATCCGTGGCCCAAGGCCAGCAGATTATGGTTTCTGGCTCAACCGGCAGGTCAACAGGCCCCCACTTGCATTTTGAGATCAAAAAAAACAGCTCATACCTGAACCCCATGAAATACCTGGTAAGGTAAAAAAACGTATTAGCTAACTGCTATCTAGTCTGCAGCTCTCTGATCTTGCTCGAGAATATACCCTCCCCCGTAAAGGTATCCAGGCCGCTTGCCTCTATGTCAGTAAGCAATAAATAATTTCCCGAGTCTGCGCTTTCCGGAGTGAGTGAAATTTGAAAAGTTATGGCTCGAGGATTGTGAAGAGTGCCGGAGAAGGCGAAAACTTTACCAAGATTCCAACGCAGCGTGCCTGCTGTTGCCAGATACTGCACATTGGCTTTTTCATCATCGGGCATGATCGAATCAAGAAGAATAGTTGCGTCAGTGCGCGGCAGAGTGGCAACGAGCTCAGCATTATCAGCATCACTCACCGAGTTTCGCACTGTAAGAGCAACCGCGTAAACCGAAGTCTGGCCAACTTGCGGATTGCGCGGGCCAGTCAGATGCGTCACGTCCGCGCTCACTGTCAGGTTGGTACCAACCTTAAAGCTCAGCCGATTACCGCTGATAGTTTCAGACAGCTCATCCGCGCTAAACTCGACACGCGTAATGGCTGATGGATTTTTTTGCGTGATCTCGCTTTCCTTGCGAATAGGGACGCGCACAGTAAACTGCCCGCGCTGGCCGGGATTTACTGTTCGCAGTTCCGGCACCACTGCCGGCAGCCAAACCATTTCATTTCTGCGAATCTGGCCGCGAGCGCTCTGAGCGCGAGTGAGATCAAAAACCGTTGACTCAAAAACCATAACGATGTTTACATTACTCAAGCCCACCGCCCCGATATTTTCGTAGTCAATCTTGTATTCCAGCATCTCACCCGGAAGCACAGTGCCCTCGCCGCCCGCGAGACTCATCTGAAGCTGAAGAGGCGCGTCAAGCATTTTGGTAAACGCATAGCTCCTCCCAGCGGATAAACGTTCGCCACCCCGGGTCACGAAAAGTTCTGCCTGCAGATAAACGTCTCTGCCTGGTTCCTCAGTGAGACGCCCTTCGACAGTGATCGTGCGCCGCTGGCCAAACGCCAGGTTTGTAATATCCCATTCAGTTTCCTCACGGTTGGGGGCAGGCTGCGCGGAGAGAAAACTAAATGCCGGCGGATAGGCAAGCTTTAGCACAAGGCTTTCAAAATCCTTTCCTGAAACATTGGTTACCTCAATATCATATTTGATCCTTTCACCGGAAATGAGATGGGCCGGAGCGTTGATGCGCATGGTAATGTCTGGGGCCAGCACAACAGTTGAAGCGTCAGCCGTCGCCAAAAAGAAAGAGTCGAAATTTTCCGGCACATAGTGCAGCTTGGCAGTAACGCTTTTTATTTCCTGAATATTTCCTTCCAGCTTCCCAACAATAATCAGTTTTTCTTTTCCTCCTTCGCGCAAATCACTAAAGGTGTATCTTCTACCTTCTGCGCCGCTGCCTGCGTCAAAATCTGGCGTAGAATCAACGAAACTGAACCCCTGCGGATAAAACATCTCCAAGGAAAGCTGCGTAAGCTTGGCATTGGACAGATTTTCAAACGACACTTCATAAGAGATTTCGCTTCCGGAAACTGATTCTGCCGGCGCTTTGATCTCGAGCCTGATATCGCCGGCGTATTGTCGCGGCGGCTCAGTTTTGCGGAAAAATAAAATATAGGAGAGAATCGCGGCCACTGCCAAAGCAATAGTAAGCAGAGTCAGCCAAATGCTTCGTGTGTGCCGTCTGTAAAAATTAGGCGAAGCTGGCGATATTTGTGTTTCAAAGTTAGGTTGTTGTTCCATATAGGAGCTTTTTAGCTTGTGCTAAATGAGACTGTCTAAAACTTTGGCAGATTTTATTTCCCGCTCCAAAACATAATCAATGAAGCGGTCAATCTTGGCTTCCTTTTCGCGCGTCAGCGGCAGAGCGAAGGCTTCAGGAAACTGGTAACCGGACGCAGCCAAAATGTTTAGCTGAAATTTTCTAACCGCGATATTTTCATCGAGCGACTCACCGAGATCTCTGAGGAATTTACGAAGCTCTTCATAAGCGCCAGTATTTTCCTCGCGATCGCCGGTCAGGCGGTACAAGGTTTCGATGCCGACCAAAGCATAGGCGAATTTCCGCAGATTCTGCCGCAGATAGCTGTTGATGCTCATCGCTCTGACCGAGACCAGCACTGGCAGCGACCCTGCCGCTCGCCGGCCAGAGGCCACCTCAAATTCCACTTCATTCAAACTCTGGAGGTGGCCAGCCAGCTTGCTGGTGGTTTTTCTCGAGGATACCGCTTTGCAGCGGATCTTTCCTGCTTCGCGGGTAAACACGGTCAAGAGCTCGTCTGCTTCTCCAAACGGGTGTTTCTTCAATATTATCCCTGTGTACTTTGTATACATAGCCGCAGTATGTTGCCTTCGATTTGTGTTTCCTTAGCAGTCATATCCTTGATTCCAGACTGAACGCTCGTCAGATAAGTTTTCTTTTTATCAACCAAGGTTATGGCTTTTTTTATCATATCAGAGTCTGTCTCATAATATAAATCAGCCATTTCTCCGATCCTCATGCCGAGCTCCTTGCGCAAACTCTGGATTTGCCGGGTTAATTCCGCAGTCAAGCCCTCGAGTTTGAGACCAGCGTCGAGTTTTGTATCAAGCGCCAGATTCTCGCCGTAGGCAATTTCTTTGACGTTAACCTCGTCCTTGAGAATATCCAGCAAGCCTGCCGGCAGTTTGGAACTGACGGTGAGCCTGGCAAGGGGTTGGCGAAGCTTAATACCGGCTTTCGCGCGAAGCGCGTGCACCTCTTCCACGATTTTTCGCAGTTCCTGCATTTGTACGAGAATTTCCTGGTGCTTTTTAGACAACTTTTTTGCTTCCGGCCAGGTAGTCAGATGTACTGACTCGGCATGGTCAGTGAGACGGAGGTTTTTATAAATCACTTCGGAAATATATGGCATCACAGGAGCCGCGAGCTTGGAAACTGTGATCAAACAGCGATACATCGTTGCAAAAAACGCCTCATCGTTTCTGCCACGTGAACGGCGTAAATACCACGTCGACAATTCGTTAACAAAAGATTCGAGCTCGCGAGTAGCATGGACAGTATCGTAGTCGTCTAAATATTCGGTTAATTTTAACGTCGTATCCTGAAGTCTTGTTAGTATCCATTCGTCCAATAAATTCTTGGGGTTTTCCAAAAGCTGTTCATGTTCCTGAATGTTAAACTCCCAGTTAGCTTCGTTAGCATAACTCACAAAGTAATTGTAAACATTCCAGAGAATCAACACTATTTTGCGGTAGGAAGTAGCAATGTCCTTTTCGCTGAAATTCAAATTATCGGCTTGCATAACCACGGAATTCATGAGATAAAATCGAAGAGAATCTACTCCGTATTTTTCCATGACTAACGCCGGATCTGGATAATTGTTTTTTGATTTGCTCATTTTAGACCCATCCTCGGCAAGTATTGTACCGGTGGTAACCACATTTTCAAACGGGGCTTTTTTAAAGAGGATTTCTGAAATAACATGCATGACATAAAACCAGGCTCTAGTCTGCGCAATGTATTCAGCAACAAACTGTGCCGGAAACCGCGATTCAAAGACATCTTTGTTCTCAAAAGGATAGTGAAGCTCGGCAAATGGCATAGATCCGGCCTCCACCCAAGAATCAAAAATTTCTGTGATTCTTTGCGCAGCTTTCCCGCAGTGATCGCATTTAACGATGACCTCATCTATATAAGGCCTGTGCAGGTCCATGTCAGATTTAAATCCTGACATTGCCTTCTTTTCGAGTTCGGCAATGCTGCCAATGACTGTGTTTTTACCGCAGTCCGCACATTTCCAAACTGGAATCGGGTTCCCCCAATAGCGATTGCGGGAAATGTTCCAATCGGGTGCCGCTTCAACGCTCTTCTCATAACGCCCATGCTTGAGATGTTCCGGATACCAGTTTATCTGTTTTTTATTCGACGACAGTAGTTTTTTCTTTATCTTTTGAATATCGATGAACCACGCTGGGATTGCATTATAAAAAAGCACGTTCCCACAGCGCCAGCAGTGTGGATACGAATGCTGATGCATTTTCCGCTCAAAAAACAAACCTCTCTCTTCTAAATCTTTCTTGATGAATTTTTCCGCGTCTTTGAAATATTGGCCACGGATAAATTCAGGGGACTTCTCGTTGAATCTACCCTTTTCGTCCAGTAGCGGCACAACCGGCAATGACTCTTTGATTCCTAAAGCATAGTCGTCTTCTCCGTACACTACCGCTGTATGAACGATGCCGGTACCTTCCTCTGTATTTACAAAGTCTGCAGCATATACTTTATAAGAGTTTTTGTTTTCTGCCATTTCAGGTATTTCAAACAAGGGTTCATATTCAAAACCAATAAGATCTTTACCTTTGATTTTAGAGATTGCTTCGCTGCCGCTCGCAATGACGGAAAGCCTGTCCTTGGCAACAATAAAAAATTCTTCGTTGTTTTTTACTTTTACATAATCAATATCTTTTCCGACGGCGAGGGCGACATTGCCGGGCAAAGTCCAAGGCGTAGTAGTCCAAGCAAGAAGGTAAGTATTATCTTGATCCTTGATTTTAAATTTGACTGTAACGGCTTCCTCTGTGACATCTTTGTAACTATTGTCCATGGCTACTTCAAAATTTGAAACCGGAGTTTCACATCGGGGACAGTAAAGTAAAACTTTCCTTCCTTCATACACCAAGCCCTTGTCATGGATTTCTTTGAATGCCCACCAGACAGATTCCATGTAAGAGCGGTCCATCGTCTTATAAGAATCATCAAACTCTGTCCAACGTGCAATGCGCGTGACAGTCTTCTTCCATTCAGAAACGTATTCTAAAACTTTGCTACGGCAAGTTTCGTTAAATTTTGCAATCCCCAATTCTTCGATTTGTTTCTTTCCAGAAATTTTCAACATTCGCTCGACGATTTCTTCAATCGGCAAGCCATGACAATCCCAGCCCCAACAACGCCGAACGTATTTGCCTTTCATGGTTTGATAGCGTGGAATTACATCTTTGATTGTAGAAGCAAGGATGTGTCCGTAATGCGGCAGTCCTGTTGCAAACGGTGGCCCATCATAAAAAGTAAATGGTTCACCGTCTTTGGTCTGCGCAAGGCTCTTCTCGAAAATTTTATTGTCTTCCCAGAACCGAAGAATATCTTCTTCAATTTTGGGGAAATTTGGTTTGGGATCAACGCTTTTAAACATAGAGCAATCTTATCAAAAAAGTCTGGCAACTGCCAGACTTTTATCAGGGTCGATTGTTATGCTAGTACGCAACCGGTGCCGGGTCCATCATTAAATCAAGCCACGCGTTCCAGACCGCGTCCACGCCTGGCTGATAAAACTCCACGAAGTCGCCCACTTGGTTCGAAATATCCAGAACTTCACCGGCGCCTGCCGCGAACGACTCGACAAGAGCATCAGGCATTTCTTCCACGACCACATACCATTTCGGAGCGGTTGGCCCAGAGGTTATTTGAGCGCCTGCCACCATGCCGCTTTCCAATGAAGCAAAAGTCGCTGGCTTTTCTACAGCAGCCATTTGATCAAAAACAGTTTCGCTCGCGTATACCGTGGAACTTGAACCATCCCAGTAAGGAGCGACCCAAGAAAAAAAGACAATGATAACACAGGCTAGAAAAATTTCTTTCGCCTGTTTTTCACTGACATGAATTACCGGCTCATTGAGAGCTTCCCACACCGTGGGTTTTTTGCGTCGTGGCATTGTTTTTATTGGATTTTGTTTTTGTTTCAAAGCCGTTTTACAAGCTTTGTGTATACATTATAGCAAAAAAAAACAGCGCTGTCAATACGAGGCCGCTGGGTAATATAAGCCAAATGGTACAGGTTATGATTAAGGTATTAATTCCTAATCTTGTACCCTATGATCTTTCAACTCAATCAGATCCCTTCG